>JANPDB010000275.1:0-5561 GCA_031431255.1 Acidimicrobiia bacterium
ACGTACCTGAACTCCGGACGCGTCGAGACGTTCCCGATCAAGATTTGGATCACCAAACGCTCGTCGATCCCACCCCAGATCAACGTGTTCGGCACGGTGGTCCTCCTGTTGTCGCTTGCGCTGTCGATCGGCGGCCTGCTCAGCCAGCGCCGGCGCGGTCGCGTCACCACGCGCTGACCACGCCGCCGCCGCCAGAACTCCGGTGGGCGAACGGATGTTCTAGTCTCGACGGACCATGGCCGTCACCCGCCCGAGCACGAAGCCCATGCCTCTCGCCCAGGCCCGACGTATTGCGCTGGCGGCACAGGGGTTTGCCGAGCCTCGACCCACGGGTCGTGTCGATCGTCGTCACATCCGCAAGCTCCTCGACCGTATCGGGCTGCTGCAGATCGATTCGGTCAACGTGTTCGTGAGGTCCGAGGAGCTTCCGGTCTTCGCCCGTCTGGGGCCGCACGACCGTTCGCTAGTGCGGCGAATGGACGACGACGGGGAGCTCTTCGAATACTGGGCGCACGAAGCTTCGCTCCTCCCGGTGTCGATGGAACCGCTGTTCCGCCACCGCAAGGAGCGGGCCCTCCTCGGAGGCGACTCGTCGGTGTGGGGCGGTCTGCGTGATCTGCACCACAAACGGCCGGAATTGGTTTCGAGCGTCTACGACGAGATCGCCGCCCGTGGCCCGGTGCCGGCAAGTGCGCTGTCGGGGAACCGCGGAGCCAAGCGAGAGCACTGGGGGTGGAACTGGGACGACGCGAAGCTCGGCGTCGAGAACCTCTTCTGGACGGGTCGAATTGCTTCCCGTCGGCGAGCGTCGTCGTTCGAGCGGGAGTACGACCTCGCCGAACGCTGCTTTCCGCCCCATGTGCTCGCGGCACCGGCGCCGAGTGAGGACGAGGCCCGTCGGGAGCTCGTCCGTCGTTCCGCCAAGGCGCACGGAATCGGCACGGCGAAATGCCTGGCCGACTATTTCCGGCTTCCAACCGCAGTCGTGCGGCCGATTCTCGACGAGCTCGTGGCGGACGGAGAGTTGATCACGACGGTCGTGGACGGCTGGACGGATCGCGCCTTCCTCTGGGCCGACGCAGCGTCGCCTCGACGCATCACCGCACGGGCGCTGCTCTCGCCGTTCGACCCCGTGGTGTGGGAACGTACGCGCGCAGAGCAACTGTTCGGATTCCGCTATCGCATCGAGATCTACGTCCCGAAGGACAAGCGGGTCCACGGGTACTACGTGCTGCCGTTCCTTTTGGGCGACGAGCTCGTTGCCCGTGTCGACCTCAAGAACGACCGGCAGAACAGGGTCTTGCGGGTGCAGGCTTCGTGGGGTGAAGTCGGCATCGACGAAGCGGAGGTCGCCCGCGAGTTGGCCGAAGAACTCCTACTGATGGCCGAATGGCTCGGGTTGTCCAACGGGGTCGAGGTCATGCCGGTCGGCGATCTGCACACGAAGCTCGGAAGGGCGGTCCGAGCCGCACGCCAGCGTTCGTGATTGCCCGCAGCGCGGCAGACCTCGGTCGATCTCTGGGTTCTACGCTGTTCCACCGTGCATCTTGACCTCGTGTCGCTCATCGTCGACGACTATGACGAAGCGATTTCGTTCTTCGTCGGCGTCCTCGGCTTCGAGCTCGCAGAGGACGTGCCATCGCTCTCCAACGATGGACGACCAAAACGATGGGTGGTGGTCCGTCCACCGGGGGCGGCAACCGGCCTTCTGCTCGCACAGGCCCACGGAGAACGCCAGCATCGCACGGTTGGTGATCAGTTCTCCGGGCGCGTCGGATTGTTCCTGCGCGTCGACGACTTCGACGAGACCTATGAGCGTCTGCGGGCGAACGATGTCGAAGTCGTCCGCGGTCCGTCGGACGAACCGTACGGTCGGCTTGCCGTGTTTGTCGACATCGCCGGTAACCGCTGGGACCTTCTTGGGCCCCGCTGACCTCGGGGCTCTCAGCGGGCGAAGCACCTCGCGATGAAGTCATAGGTGCGCGTACGAAGTACCTCTGGTGCGTCGCCTTCGACAAGCAGGTGCCCGGCCTCCGGGAGCACGACGAGCTCACCGTGACCGCCGGCGATCTCGTTCACGATCTGGCTGGACCAGATCGGCAGGATCGTGTCGTGGGTGCCGTGCATGAGGAGCAGCGGTCGGCCCCGCAACTGCTCGGCCTCTTCGCAACCGGCCGACTGGGTGGCATACGTGCACACTCCGACGACCGCGTCGGCGATCGGTGATGCGTCGAGCGCCGCTCCGATGGCGATGGCACCGCCGAATGAGTGCCCGACGGTGACGAAACGCGAGGCGCCCCGGGCCTCGGCGAACATGCCTGCCGCGCCGAGGTCCTCGACGCACGCCTCGATGTCGTTCGGACGTCGCCAGCTGACACGGATCACCCCTATCCCCGCCGCTCCGAGTCGCCGGCCCAGGTCGTGGAAGAGACCGTTGGCCGGACCGAGCAGTCCGCCCATCGCACCGCCGCCACAGAGCACCACATCCCGGGCGTTCTCCGGTGCGTGCCAGAGCAGCGTCAACAGGCCACCTGTGGTGAAGACTTCCACGTGTCGCAGTTGCGGGTCGATCTCGACGTTCTGCATCCCGAGCACGCGGAGCCCGCCAACGTTCATAGCTTCGACACTAGGTTTCGTGGCATGACCTCGTCGTCCCCGCCGTCCGACGAACTCGCATCCCTCGACGCAACCGCGCAGGCCGATCTCGTTCGCCGACGGGAGATCTCGCCGGCGGAGTTGGTCGAGGCGGCGATTGCACGAGCGGAGCGGCTGCAGCCGGCCCTCAACTGCTTCACGACGACGCGATTCGATCGAGCCCGAGCGGAGGCTGCGGCGACCAACCCCGGCGACGGTCCGTTCGCCGGCGTACCGACGGCAATGAAGGACCTCACCCTGCAGATCGCCGGTGAGCCGTGCCATGCCGGGTCACGGGCCGTGCGCGCGCTCAACGTCTTGGGAACGGTGAACTCGTATCACTACGACCGCTTTCGTGCCGCCGGGCTGGTGTCGCTGGGGCGGACCAACACGCCGGAGTTCGGGAACACGATCACCACCGAACCGCTCTCCTACGGCCCGGCGCGCAATCCCTGGAACACGGATCACTCGACCGGGGGATCGTCGGGTGGTGCTGCGGCCGCAGTCGCCGCCGGGATCGTTCCGGTGGCCCATGCGACCGATGGTGGCGGTTCGATCCGCATCCCCGCGTCGGAGTGCGGATTGGTCGGTCTCAAGCCGACCCGTGGACGGATCTCGCACGGCCCGACCTCCGCAGAGGGCTGGGCAGGTTCAACCGCAGGTCACGTTGTTTCGCGGAGTGTGCGCGACTGTGCAGCGTTGCTCGACGCCTGCCACGGCTACGAGCCGGGCGATCCATACACTGCGACGCCACCGAGTCGTCCGTATGTGCAAGAACTCGGTGCTGATCCAGGACGCCTGCGGATCGGCTTCTTCGCCGGCCCGACGCTCGACGGTCATGTCGTGCACCCCGAGTGCGTCGCCGCGGTCGACGGTGCGGTGAAGCTGCTCGAAGCGCTCGGCCACCATGTGGAGGCCGATCGTCCCGATGCCATGCTCGAGCAGAGCTACGGCGACAACTTCGTCGTCATCCTCGCGGCCGGCCAGGCACGAGACGCAGCGCTCATCGAGGAGGCGCTCGGACGACCGGTCGGCCCTGACGACTTGGAGCCGGAGAACCTCTTCTTCACCGAACTCGGCCGGGGCGTGAGCGGCGTGCACTACCTGACCGCGGTGGAAAATCTGCACGCATATCAACGACGCATGGCGGCCTGGTGGACCGACCCCGCTCGCGGCGGACGAGGGTTCGATGTGCTCGTCACGCCGACCATCGCCCAGCCGCCGCCACCGATCGGTTGGATGTACGCACCCGACATTCGGCCGGGATGGCGGGTGCGAATGCTTCTTCAGTACACCTCGCAGTTCAACGGCACGGGCCAGCCGGCTGTGTCCCTCCCACTGCACATGACCGCCGACGGACTGCCGGTCGGTGTGCAGTTCGTCGGCCCGTTCGGACGCGAGGATCTGCTGCTGCGCCTCGCCTCCCAGATCGAGTCCGCCGCGCCGTGGGCGGCCCGCCGTCCACCCGTTCACGCATGACCCCGAGCGCTCGCCGTTTCGACCGACGGGGCGAGTTGCGTCGAGACTTGTAGCCATGACCACCGATCCGCTGCCCGGCGTGTGTGACGACCTCGCCGCCGAGACTGCCGAACTGCTCGCCGTTCTCGCGCCCCTCACCCGCGAGCAATGGCTGCTCGACACCCCCGCCGACGACTGGACGATCCGGGACCAGATCGCCCACCTCGCCTTCTTCGACGAAACCGGCCGGCTCGCGGCCACCGACGCCGAGGCATTCGCTGCGTCAACTGCGGAGCTGATGAGCGGCACCGATCCGATGGCCGGACCGGTCGCCCGTGGTCGGTCCATGGACCCGTTCGACGTGTCGGCCTGGTTCGAAACAGCCCGCGTCGACATGATCGTCGCCTTCCGTGGGCTGACCGGCTCGACGCGCCTTCCCTGGTACGGACCGGCCATGTCGGCCACGAGCTTCGCCACCGCCCGGCTGATGGAGACGTGGGCGCACGGGCAGGACGTGATCGACGCTCTCGGTCTCACCCGGACTCCGACGGCTCGCCTCAAGCACATTGCCCACATCGGCGTACGTGCTCGCGCCTTCTCGTACGTCACCAACGGACGAGCGGTACCCGAAGGCGAGGTGTTCGTGCAGCTGACCGCCCCCGACGGCTCCATCTGGACGTGGAACGCGCCGCCGGAGGGCATCGCCCCCGAGAACCGCGTCGTCGGCGACGCCCACGAGTTCTGCCTCGTGGTCACGCAGCGCCGCCACGTCGACGACACCTCGCTCGTGGTGACGGGTCCGCTGGCCATGGACTGGATTGGTATCGCCCAGGCGTTCGCCGGCGGCCCCGGCACCGGCCGCGAGCCCGGCCAGTTCGCCCCGCACTGACGCCCTCGAACCAGACGACCTGGGTCGGCTCACGCCGTTGGGTCGGCAGGATCGCACGGGTGCACACTTCCCGACCCAGTGCACGCGTCCCGACCCAGTGCACGCGTCCCGACCCAGTGCACGCGTCCCGACCCAGTGCACGCGTCCCGACCCAGTGCACGCGTCCCGACCCAGGACGCTCGGCTGACCGAGGAGCCGGAACAAACTCTGGCCACCGCTACGCTCGTGGTGCTGGTTGTTGGCCGCCGTTCGTGGCCGGTTCCTGCAACCGTCCGTCGAAGGTCAAGAACGCAGGAGAGCATCGTGGAAGTTCGCATCGGGGTTACGCAATCTGTCAAGGAGATCGAGCTCGATCTGGAGGACGCGGACCGTGACGCCACCGTGGCGTCGATCACGGCATCGTTGACGAGCGGCGAAGGCGTCCTCTGGCTGACCGACAAGCGAGGGCGCACCGTGGGCGTCCCGGCCGCGAAGGTCGCCTACGTCGAAGTGGGCAGTGCGGCCGAAGAGCGCCGGGTCGGCTTCGCCCGGTAACAGATCGCCCCACACGGTGCGCTCGATCCCGGCCGGCCACCGTCGC
>JANPDB010000276.1:0-8554 GCA_031431255.1 Acidimicrobiia bacterium
CGGGTCAGCCTTCGGTCTGGCTGCCTGCGACGGGGTGGTCGAATGGCTGGCCGAACAGGGCCGCGGGTTCGCAACCGCGCACGGACCCGTGCCGATCGTGGTCGGGCTCAGCCTGTTCGACCTCGGGGTCGGTGATCCGTCAGTCCGTCCGGGTCCGCGGGACGGACGCTTCGCCGCCGAGCACGCGACGAGCCCGAACGCCGAGTTCGGCCCCGTTGGCGCAGGCACAGGTGCGACCGTCGGGAAATGGCTCGGACGCGACTCGTCGGAACCCGGAGGTCTCGGCGCCGCGACCCTCAGGTCCCGAGACCTTGTCGTCAGCGCACTTCTCGCCGTGAACGCATTCGGTTTCATCGACGACGGGACGACCACCGCGGACATCGGTCCCCCGCGCTTCGCCGTCGTACCCGACAACGCGTTCGGGAACACGACAATCGGGGTGATCGTCACCAACGCGCGCCTCGACAAGGTGGCATGTCGTCTCGTAGCCCAGAGCGGCCACGACGGAATGGCCCGGGCCCTGCTCCCGGCCCATAGCGATGCCGACGGTGATGCGCTCGTCGTGGTCGCGACGGGCAGCGTGGAGGCCGACTTCTTCCATCTCCGACTACTCGCGCAACAAGCCGTGACTCTCGCCATCCGCTCCGTCGGACCGAGCAGACGGCACGGGTAGTGCTGCGCGCAACGGCGGTCCCCACCACGCGTTCAGACGCCCGCGCTCGCCCGGCAGCCCGCTGACGACCGCGGCCGCCCATAGCCGAACGGGCGATGGTCAGCCGTTGGGCGTCACCAGAACCTTGATGTGGTGATCGGGGTTCACCAGCTCGTCGAAAGCGCGAGCGACGTCGTCCAGGCCGACCTCGCCGGTGATCAACGAGCCCGCATCGATCGTGCCGTCGGCGATGGCCTCGAGCGACGTGGAGAACTCATCCGCAGTCCAACCGAGGACGAACGTGAACTGCAGCTCCTTGTTGATGGCGATCGCCGGGCGGAACGTGTCCGGTCGCATGCAGAGCCCGACCACGAGAATCTCCGATCGTGACGGCGCCGCGATGATCGCCTGTTCGATCATTCCGGGCACGCCCACTGCGTCGAAGATCGTTGTCGGTCCCCGTCCTCCGGCGGCGCGCCATTCGACAATCGGCTCCGCTGCCGAAGGATCAACAACGATATGTGCGCCTAGTTTCTCGGCGTGTGCCCGCCGGGTCGGGGAGAAGTCCGATGCGACGATCAGCGGCACGCCCCGTAGTCGGAGCGCGGCGATCACGGCGAGCCCGACCGGACCACAGCCGAGGACCACGGCCGACCCGTGCCGGGCGGAAGCCGATCGGTCAACGGCGTGGAGGCCTACGGCAACCGGTTCGGTCAGCGCCGCCAGCTTCGGATCGACGCCTCGGGGAATCGGGAGCACGCCGTCTGCGTGCACGAGCAGACGCTGCGCAAAAGCTCCCGGTAGGTCATTCGAATAGCCGAGGGCAACGACCCGGCCGGCTCGCCGGGCAACGGGATGGGCGACGACGAGCGTGTCGGGTCGGAGGCCGGCGACTCCCGTTCCCACCTCGACGATGCGGCCCGAGAACTCGTGACCGAGCACCACGTCGGCGTCGGGGTCGAAGTCGAAGAGACTGAAGCCGGTGGCCCGAGCCGCCTCGACGAAATCGTGGGCGTACCGGCGCGTGTGGAGATCGGTTCCGCAGATCCCGCACGCGATCGTCTCGAGGAGCACGTGCCCCGGAAGCACCGGCAGCTCACCGATGTCGTCGACCTCGATCGCCCCGTGCCGGAGAATGGCGGCTTTCATGCCGCCGACGGTACCTGCGCGGGCGTCCCGAGCCCGAATCCGGCTCGGCAATCAGCTCGTTCGGGCGGCGAAGTCGACCACATCAGTAGCGAGCAGCAGCGCGTCGCCTTGCGGAAGCGCGTACTCGCGGATGCTGGCCCTCTCCGAGTCATAGGCGGTGAGCGGTTCGTAGTGCGGACCGTCCGCACCGCAGAATCGGTCCAGCGGCTTGATCAACGCGGTCAGCGCCGGCATGTGGAATGTCGTGAGCGTCGTGCGCTGGTGGCCGGGATCCGCAGACGCGACCACGCGATGGCGCGTGGCCGGCCAGTGATCGTTGGTCCACCGGCTCATCAGCTTTCCCATGTTGATCACGAAGGCGTCGTTCCGGACGGGAACGGGAATCCACTCGCCGGGTGTGTCGAGGCGGCTCACTTGCAGACCTTCGTAGTCGCCACATTGATGCAGCAGCGTGAGCGTGTTGCCATCGGCGTGCTCATGGAAGAGCAACTCCGGATCTTCGTCTGACCTCCGAGTCCCGACGCCCGAGGGATAGTGGTTCACGGCGAAGAGCGACGAGTTGGGCTCGATGTCGCCTGCGGGTGGCCGCGGCCTCGATCTCGCGCGCCGCGACGGTTCCATCGTCCCCGGCGAGGAACGGCCCGATATCGACGACGGGTATCGCCGGTGCCATCGGCATGATCGCTACGGCTTGTCGAACAGAGTCGACTGCGGCGTGGCGTGGGTTGGGTCCACCCCGTCGAACAGGCTCGACACCGACTCACCGTCGTGGATGCGCTGGATCGCCTGGGCGAAGAGTTGCGACACCGAGCGAACCCGTAGTTCGGGCCAGCCCGCGGGCTTCGGGACCGTGTCGGTGGTGACGACCTCGCTGATCATCGGATGGTCGCGGAGGCGAGCAACGGCGTTCCCGGCGAACAGGCCATGGGTGCACGCGACGGCGGCCTCGCGGCAGCCGAAGTCTTTGAGACGATCAAGCAGCTCGATGATCGATCCACCCGTGGCGATCTCGTCGTCGAGGATGATCGCCTTGCGGTCGGTGACGTCACCGACGATCGAATCGATCACGACACGATCATCGGCCAGACGCTGCTTGGAACCAGCTGCGACCGGCAGCCCGAGCAATCGCGAGAACTGGGTGGCCGTCTTCGCGTTGCCGAGGTCGGGTGACACCACAACGGTGTCGGTGAGATCACGGTCGCGGAAATGCTCGGCCAGCACCCCGATGGCCGTGAGGTGATCAACGGGCACGCTGAAGAAGCCATGCACCTGCGGTGCGTGGAGCGCCATGGTCAGCACGCGGTCGACACCCGCGGCCACCAACATGTCGGCGACGAGGCGTCCGCCGAGGGAGATGCGCGACGCGTCCTTCTTGTCCGACCTCGCGTAGGCGAAGTGCGGCATCACCGCCGTGATCTGGCGGGCCGACGCACCACGTGCGGCGTCGATCATCAGCAGGAGTTCCATGAGGTGCTCCTGCGTCGGTGGCACGAGCGGCTGCACGATGTACACGTCGCGTTGGCGGCAGTTCGCCAGCAACTGTGCCTGCAGGCAGTCGTTGCTGAACCGCTTGATCTCCGACGGGGACAGTTCGACCTCGAGGCCGTCACAGATCCGCTCAGCCAGGACGCGGTGCGCGTTTCCCGAGAACACAACGATTTCACGCATGGGCGCTCCCTTCCGGCCGGCTGAGAAGCGCGAGCCTAGGCAACGGCCGGACCGCGCAACCCCCTTTCGCGGGAAAAAGAACGGCGTTCACCTGCGGCCGCGACCAACCCGCTGGTCGGGCAGGCGCCGCCTCGATGCCAAGCCCCCTCTGCACGCCGCACAGGTCGCACCCGGTGGCCGGCTGGGGCGCCCCAGCGCGAGTTGCTCAGGTGAACGAGACCGTCGCTCCGGTCTCGCCGCTCTCATACGCGCCGAGAACGAGGCGGACCGCCTCCACGCCGTCGGCCCCACTGCAGATCACCTCGCGCTCACCGCGGATCGTGGCAAGGAAGTTGGCCACGTGGGTCGTGTGGGCGACCGGCGCGTTGAGGGTGTAGGTCGTCACGTCGGTGACGCCACCACGGGGTGAGCCGGGCGAGCGGAAGCGGTGGATGAGGGTATTCGCCCCCGTGCGGCTGTCGCACTCGAGCGACCCCTGCGTCCCGAAGACCCAGAAGCCCTCGTGATAGCCCGTAGCCGTCCAGGCCGTCTCGATCGTGCCGAGGGCGCCAGACGCGAACACCAGCGAGGCATGCGCAGTGTCTTCGACCTCGATGTCGTACTGGAGTCGGGCCACGCGGGCGAAGACGTTGTCGACGTCGCCGCCGAAGTAGCGCGCCAGGTCGAAGAGGTGGCATCCGTTGTCGAGCAACGTTCCGCCGCCCGAGTGGGCCTTGGACCCGAACACCCCGCGGACGCCACCACCGCCCCAATCGTGCGCCTGCCGGAACCGGATCGCGGTGATCGCTCCGAGATCACCCGCATCGATCATGGCTTTCGCCCGTGATGCCGCGTCCCATGAACGCAGGTGATGTCCGACCTGGAAGACCACACCGGCAGCCTTCGCGGCAGCGACCATCTCCGCTCCCTGGGCGAGGTCGAGCGACACCGGCTTCTCGCACAGCACGTGCTTTCCGGCGGCCACTGCGGCCATGGTGATCGGATGGTGCGTGGAGTTCGGCGTGCAGATCGACAGCGCATCGAAGTGTGCACCTGCCAGCAGATCGCGATAGTCCGTGTACGTATCATCGACCTCCCATTCGCGCCGGCGCATCGCGAGCATGTCGTTACTGATGTCGCAGATCGCGACGACGTCAGCCCCGGCGGCCTTGTAGCCGATGACGTGGGCCCGGGCGATGTCCCCGCTTCCGACGACCGCGATCCGAAGAGGAGCAGCCGACATCAGCCGACGCTCGAAGAGCCCAGGCGAGCACGTTCGGCCGCCTCTGCGGACGCGCCGGGAACCCACTCGAGCGGGGGCGAATTCGGTGCGTCGTTCGTCGGGAGCGTGATGCCTCGTGCTGCCCAGTGACACGAGTTGTTGATCACCCGGAGCACATGCTCGTTGCGATACGTCGGGTACTCCTCATGCCCGGGCCGGAAGTAGACGACCTTGCCGTGACCGCGCTGCCAAGTGGCACAGCTGCGGAACACCTCGCCGCCCTGGAACCAGCTCACCATCAGGAGGTGCTCGGGGGTCGGCACGTCGAAGCGCTCGCCGTACATTTCCTCAGCGGCCAGTTCGAAGAACGGCGGGATGCCCTCCATCACCGGGTGCGCCGGCTCGAGGTTCCACAGGCGCTCCTTCTCGTCCGCTTCGCGCCACAGCAGCGAGCAGTTCGTCCCCATGAGCTTGCGGAAGATCTTGGAGTAGTGACCGGAGTGCAGCACGATCAGCCCCATGCCGCTCAGCACCTGATGATGGACCTTGTCGACGATGGCGTCGTCGACACGGTGATGGCCCTTGTGTCCCCACCACAGCATCACGTCGGTGGATGCCAGTACCTCGTCGGTCAAGCCGTGGCTCGGCTCGGCCAGAGTCGCGGTGCGGATGTGCAGCCGGGTGTCGGTGCCGAGCCCTTCGGCGAGGGCGCCGTGGATCCCGGCGGGGTACACCGCACCGATCGCCGGCTCCTCCACCTCATGGAGGTATTCGTTCCAAATGGTGACGTTGACGGTGCGCATCGGGCGTCGATGCTACGCGGCCCCTCCGCGGGGCCACGCCCGTTTCTGGGTCAGGATCTGCGCACCGGGTCGGGATTCGTGCACCGGGTCGGGATTCGTGCACCGGGTCGGGATTCGTGCACCGGGTCGGGATCCGTGCACATGTGCGCGTGTGCCGACCCAACGGCGTGAGCCGACCCAGGTCGGTCAGAGCGAACGTGTGTCGCGCCACGCCTGGACCGTGCGCTCCACGTCGATCAGGGTCGTGGTCGACGGCGGACCGGACGTGGCCACCCCGTTCACGCGGGCGATCCGTTCGTTCAGTTCGTCAATCCGATGGCGGAGGTCCGCCTCCTCGCCGAAGGTCGGCACCGATGCCAGAAGGTCGCGTTTGGCCTGACGGATGGCGAGCGTCGGTGGAAGATCGAGCTCGACCTGCTCGCGGCGCACCTTCTCCCTGATCCACCAGTCCTCGTCGTCGACATCGTCGATCCCCTGAAGCGGCCGCCCGTTCCCGGTGAGGTCGTCGAACGACCCGGACTCGCGTGCCAGACGGATCTGCCGGTCGACGTGCGACTCCCGTCGAGGCCCGAACGGATTCCGAGCGTTCATCTATCGCTCGGCTCGCGGCGCCACTCCTTCAGTATGGCCCGGCCGCCTTCGCACGGAGAAGACGGGCGACGGTACCCTCTTTGCCAGGCCGCGCCAGGCTGAGGAGTCGGAAGAAGGAGCAAGGAGTCAGATGCCGCACGACATCGTTATTCGCGGAGGGTCGATCATCGACGGGACCGGTGCGTCGGCATTCGTCGGCGACATCGGCATCGATGGCGGGCGGATCAGCGCCGTCGGCGGCGCTTTGAGCGGCGCGAGGGTCATCGATGCCGACGGTGCCATCGTCACGCCGGGATGGGTCGACGTGCACACCCACTTCGACGGCCAGGCCACGTGGGACGACCAGCTCGATCCGTCGTTCTCGAACGGGGTCACGACCCTCGTCATGGGCAACTGCGGCGTTGGATTCGCGCCGTGCCCTCCGGGCGGTGAGCAAACGCTGATCGAACTCATGGAGGGCGTCGAGGACATTCCCGGCACCGCCCTTTCCGAGGGCGTGCCGTGGGGCGCGTGGTCGAGCTTTCCCGAGTACCTCGATTTTCTCGCCGGTCGGTCGTATGCCATGGACATCGGCGCCCAACTCGCCCACGGCGCTCTCCGTTACGCCGTGATGGGTGAACGTGGTGTGCGCAACGAAGATGCCACCGACGAAGACATCGCCGCCATGCGCCGACTCGTCGGTGAGGCTGCTGCGGCAGGAGCTCTCGGCTTCTCTACCTCGCGCACCATCTTCCACCGCTCCATCGACGGCACGGCAGTGCCGGGAACCTACGCCACGGCGACCGAGTTGTCCGAGCTCGTACAGGGAATGGCCGACGGGGGCGGTGGGGTGTTCGAGGCGATCACGTCATCGTCGATCGGCGCCATGGCTGCGCTCGGCGGCGAGCGATTCTCACAGGAAGAGGAGCTCGGACTGCTTGCCGCGATCTCGCACCGCACCGGGCTGAACGTCACCTTCACCACCACGCAGAACCGCGACTACCCCGACGCGTGGCGCGAGGTGCTGGCGTTCGCCGCCCAACAGAACGCTTCCGGAGCGCACCTCTATCCACAGGTCGCGTCCCGGCCGATCGGTCTGCTCTCGAACCTCGGCGGTTACCACCCGTTCATGCGCCGTCGCTCGTACCTCGCCATCGTTCATCTTCCGCTCGCCGAGCGGGCCGCGGCGATGCGCGACCCGGGTTTGCGGGCCGAGATCCTCGGCGACGTCGACATCACGCCCCACAACGAGGGCTCGATGGAGAACCTCTACCAGGGGCTTCAGATGGCGATACCGGGCATGTTCGCGGTCGACGACGTCGTCGACTACGAGCCCACGGCCGATCGCTCCTTCGGCGCCCGCGCTGCGGCATCGGGTGTGCCCCCCGAAGAGTTCATCTACGACTTCCTCTGCGCGGGAGACGGTACAAACGTTGCATCGCTCATGGGCGCCGGATACGTGAACGGCAACCTCGACGCCATGCGCGAGATGCTCGTCGACGCGAACACCGTGACCGGCCTCGCCGATGCTGGCGCCCACGTGAAGCTGATCTGCGACGGCACGGCGCCGACCACGCAACTCACCTTGTGGACCCGCGACCGTGTTCGGGGCGAACGCATCGGCATCGAGTACCTCGTCGAGAAGCAGACCCGACGCAACGCGCGGCTCTACGGACTCACGGATCGCGGCACCATCGAAGTTGGTATGCGCGCAGACCTCAACGTGATCGACCTGGAGACGCTCAGCGTCGGCCGCCCTGTGGCCCACGCCGATCTTCCGGCAGGCGGGTGGCGTTTCCTCCAACCCGTGGTGGGTTATCGCGCCACGATCGTCAACGGCGTGCAGACGCGCGCCGACGACCGTGACACCGGGCAGCGGCCCGGCCGCCTGGTCCGCCGCCCGGGCTGACCAGGTCGATCAGCCGACGATCTCCGACACCTGGATGACCGGGGCGATGTTCGTGTAGTTCGCAACGTCGGCGATGACTGCGGCCGTTCCCGGGTCGCCCATCGCTGCGTTGAACGAGTCCATCGTGTCGAACGTGCAGTGCACCGCGGCGACGTTCGGACCGTTCACGCCCTTGTCGACGGCAGTCGACAGGGGCTTCCACGTGGAGTTCACCAACGGGATGTGCTTGGCCAGGTAGTAGTCGTGGTCGAAGGTGCTGGGGTCGCTGCTCGGGTAGGAAACGGTCATGCGGATCATGCGGGCACTTTACCGGGAGTCGGCGGACGCCGTTCAAGCCAACTGATGGCCTCTTGGAGGATCGCCCCGAGGTCGAGCAACATCTCGTCGTCGCCGTGTCGTCCAACGATCTGCACACCGACGGGTAGTCCACCTGGGGTCACGGCAACGGGCACGACCAGCGCAGGTTGCCCGGTGAAACTGAACGGCGCGCAGAACATCCCCGTCTTCACCGCGGCTGCCACGCCCAACAGCCACGCCGGTTCCAAGGTCACCGGGGTGACGAGAACATCGAAGCCAGTGTCCCACCAGTCGGGAACACGGGA
>JANPDB010000277.1:0-6527 GCA_031431255.1 Acidimicrobiia bacterium
CCCGTAGACGAGATCGACGAACACGGCATCGTCGGCAAACAACGGTGCAAGGAGTCCGTAGTCGCCGGTGTCCTGGAGTTGCCAGAAGCGACGAAGGAGCGCCTCCGCCGGCCGAGCAGCGATCGAGGCGATCGGCGGGGCGTATGGCAAAGCAATACCGTGTCCGGCGGCGGCGTTCGGCACCGGTCCGTCGGGACGTAGGCGCGCGTAGGAAACGGGGTCGAGGTAGTCGGCGACGAAACAGACCTTGCCATCCCGTAGCCGGTACAGACTCTGGCCCGGCATGACGATCTCCTCGGAGCCCGGGACGCCGGCGATCATGTCCCAGGTGGCCCATCCGCAGCTCTCGTCGGCCTCGACGGTCCAATTCCGGAACTTCACGTTGGCCAGCGGCACCACCTGCTCCATGTGCTCCATGAACGAAGAGATCGCGACAAGACCCTGCTGGGCACCCAGCATCGGGTCGTAGTACACCGCGTCGTCGGTGAAGAGCTCGAGGAGCGACGTGTACTTCTGGCCGTCGTTCTCGACGGAACCGAAGCGACGGAGGGTTTCGACAGCGGGTGCGGGCATGACCGAGCGTACGGTGCCTTCACCGAGCAATGCCAAGGCCACCGGTTCATGGAGCCAGCGCCAGCCGGGTTGGGCTCAACGTCCTTCCGCTCCCTACGATGCACTGCACTGTGCAGCCGAGCAAGCCGGACAGCCGGCCTCAGCAAGGAGTTCTTCGATGACGGTCACCTACCTCGATCCCTCGTCGGCTCCGGGGCTACGAATCGAGCCCTACGGCGTTGCATCGCTCCCGAACGGCCGCCCCGCCGTGATCGGCCTTCTGGCAAACGGCTTTCCTGATTCGATCGTCTTCCTCGATCACGTCGAGCGAGCCCTGCTCGCCGTCGCCCCAGTGGGCACCGTCGTGCGGCGCTACGCGAAGCCGAACGCCTCCGCCGTGGTCTCCGATCAGGTTCTGGCCCGCATAACCGACGAATGCGAAGCGGTGGTGACGTCCTACGGTCATTGAGGAAGCTGCACCTCCGGCACCGTGCGTGACGGCATCCTCTTCGCCCACAACAACCGCCCAGCTGTCGCGCTGGTGACGACGGCGTTCTGGCACCAGGGCGACTTCGTCGCCCGCTCCGCCGGCATGCCTGACATCCCCCGGCTCGAACTTCCCCACCCGGTCGCCGGAACGGGCGCTGACCACATGGCGGAGATCGCCACGGCAATCGCCCCTTCGATCGTCCATGCGCTCTGGGAGCACCCATGAGAGTGCCGTCACGCGGTCCCGCTGTCGCCTGCGACCCGGGCGCACGTCCGTGAAGCTCGCCAGCCCGTTGCTCGACGCAGCGGATGAGGGAGCCGCCCTCGAAGCCCTTCATGCGGCCGGACAGACGGACGGTCTCCCCGTCGTCGTCCCGACCCCCGAGCGAGTGGAGCGGATGGTGGTCGCCAGTGGCCTTGACCCCGACCTCAGCCTCGGTGCCGTAGGGCCGAACCAGGGCGCCGCGACCGTCGAGAAGGTGTGCATCGCCGCCGTCATGGCAGGCTGCCTACCGGATCATCTCCCGGTGGTCATCGCGTCGGTGAAGGCAGTCTGCAACGAGCGGTTCGACACGACCGAGTGGCAGAGCACCACGCATGCCATAAGTCCGCTGATCATCGTGAACGGACCCGCACGCGACTCGTGTGGCGGGATCGCCGGCGGTTTCGGCGCGCTCGGACCCGGCCATCGCGCCAATGCCTCCATCGGGCGAGCCGTCCGCCTTGTGCTCACGAACATCGGGGGTGCCCGGCCCGGCATCAGCGACATGGCGCTGCTCGGCCACGGAGCCAAGTTCGGCGCCGTCCTCGCCGAGAACGAGGAGGAAAGCCCCTGGGAGCCGTGGTCGGCGTCGCTCGGGTTCGCCGCCGACGCCTCCGTCGTCACCGTCGTCGGCACCGAGCCACCTCACTCCGTGATCTCGGTTGGCGACGCCGATGATCCGTCCGCCCCGGATCGTCTCCTCGGCTCACTGGCGGCGACGATCGCCAACCTCGGATCGAACAACGCGTTCTTCCGGCAGGGCGCCGTGGTCGTCGCCCTCAACCCGGACCACGCCCAGGCCCTCGCCGGTGCGGGACACACACGGCGTTCCATCCAGGAGGCGCTGCACGCCCGCGCGGCGAATCCGCGGTCGCGACTTCGAGCCCTCAACCCCCTCTACGCAGGACAGGGCGCCGACGACACGCTCGTGCACGCCACCACCCGACCCGACGACATCATCGTGATCGTCGCCGGCGGAGGCGGGATCTACTCGGCCGTGTTCCCTTCGTGGGGCGCCGGGCCCCACGCGAACCCGTTCGTCACCGTCGAGATCGACGTCGACCAGGCCTGCGCGATTCCGGGACGTTCGCCCGACGCCTGACCTACGGTGGAGGCATGTCCAGTGCCGACGGTGTGGCTGCTCGCGGGCGGGCAAGGGTGGCCCGCCTTCCCGCCACGGTGATCAGCCCGAAGGGCCGCGTACGCGGCGAGCAACGGGTAGCCGGGGAGGAACCGCTCGAGATCCGGCTCGGCTCACCGCTCGTCGAACCGACGGCAGTGAACGTCACCATGCGCACACCGGGCGACGATTTCGAGCTCGCCGTCGGATGGTGCGTGACCGAGGGACTGCTCCCCCAGCCCGTCGAACTGGCCGAGGTGAAGTACTGCGTCCGCACCGGTGACACCGATCCGTCGGCCGAACGTCCCGCGCAGAACTACAACGTGGTCTCCGTCGTCGCCCGCCACCACCACGGCGGTCACTCACGACGCGCCCACGTGACCTCGTCGAGCTGTGGCATCTGCGGCACGGAATCGCTCGACGCGCTCAACCTCCGGACGCCGACGGTGCCCCTTGACCGGGGACCGACGATCGGGCGCGGCGTTCTGGTCGCGCTACCCGATCGGCTCCGCACTCAGCAGCGCTCGTTCGACGCCACAGGAGGTAGTCACGCGGCCGGTCTCTTCCGGCCGAACGGAACCGCCGTCGTCGTCCGCGAAGACGTCGGCCGCCACAATGCCGTCGACAAAGTGATCGGCCATGCCGCCATCAACCGCAACCTCCCCCTGTCCGACCACGTGCTGATGGTGAGCGGCCGGGTGTCGTTCGAGATCGTCCAGAAGGCGGCGATGGCCGGCATTGCGGTCATCGCTGCCGTCAGCGCGCCAACGGACCTTGCCATCGATGCAGCCGACCGGATGGGCCTCACGCTCGCAACCTTCGTGCGGGGCGACTCGGCGACCGTGTGGACCCACGCCCACCGCATCAGCGACTGACGCGCCCCCGCACTACTTGACCTTCACCTCTCCCACTGCGCCACTGCCGGCCCGAACCCCCGGCACTACTTGACCTTCACCTCGCCCACCATTCCCGGGTGGAGTGTGCACTTGAACTTGTAGGTTCCCGCTTTGTCGAAGCTGGTGGTCCAGCTCCCCTTGTTCTGGGTCGGGCTCTTGTGGGTCTTGTCGAACACGATGTTGTGGGCGACGTTCTCCCGCCACACGAAGTTGATCTTCTGCTTGACCTTGGCGTCGAACTTCTTCGGCGCGAACGATAGAGATCGGACGGCGACCGTGACCGGCTTCGCGGCTCCGAGCTGCGCCTGCGCGGCCGGGACCCCGGTCGAACACGCCAGACCGAGCGCAACGATCGCGAGAACCCCGAAGGCACGCCCCCGCCGACGGCGGGAAACGCCGCTCGCCTGTTCCACTGTTGTTCGGACCACACCACATTTGTTCATGGCATCGATGCTTCCACGCCTCCCCGAACTACGACAGCCGTGCGGGCGTGATCCTCGTCACCGATCGATTGCATCGTGTTCATCTCCCGGAGCGAACGCCTCGCTTCGGGAACCCCCGCCCGGACGCGAAACGACCCCGGGACCGAAGTCCGACGGGGTCGTCATGCGCACTTCTCACGCCGCAGGACGCGGCGTACCGGTCAGGACGTGATCTGCCAGAGGATCAAGATGACGAGGGCGATCGGCACGCCGATGTGGGCGATGTTCTTGTGGGAGGCGAGGGGCTGGGTCAGCGGGCCCTCCATGCCACCGATGTAGCCGAGCGCACTGAGCTCCAGCACAACGATCACGGCGAGCACCACGAGCCACATCAGCGGGATCGACGGCTTGCCGGTGGTGTTGAAGTACCCGCTCGTGCCGGTCATGAACATCAGCATCGAGATGGAGAAGATGGCGTTGGTGCGACTGGCCAGCAGGGCGCGTCGACCGGCACCGGCCGCAGCAGGGTCAGCGGGGTTCCCGGCGAGGAGGCCGCGGGCGTTCTCGATGACGATCTTCTGGTTCGGCCAGATCACCAGCCAGACGTTGCCCAGCATCACCAGACCGAAGAGCGATCCCATGGTGATCGCATGGCCGACTTCCTCGGCACCGTCGGTGAAATACCCGCTGGCGTTCCAGCCGAGGATCGCCAGACCGGTGACCGCGGTCGCGAGAGCGGACCATCGGAAGTACCACAGTGCCCGGGGGACGAGCTTGTCGATGGCCCCGTTGCGGTGGGCCGCCTCCATCGTCGGGAAGGACGGAACCTGTACGAAGTTGAAGTAGTAGAGCAGCCCGATCCAGCACACGCCGAAGATCACGTGCCACCAGCTGAGGAACCACAAGCCTCCGCTCTTCGAGAACAGTGCATTTGCGATGACCATGGTGATTCTCCCTGACGTTTCCGATCCGCGGTGGTGGATCACTGACCGTCGTGAACGTAGCAGCCGGAGCTACGGCCCGCCGAACTTCCTCGACGACGGGGGACGCGCCCCGCACTCGGTGGAGCGGCTAAGCGAGCGTCGAGAGGATGTCGCGCAGGTCGTCTGCCGTCGTGCGGGGGTTGACCACACAGAAACGCAGCACGGTCTCCGGCAAGCCGTCGGCCCCGCTGACGGACGTCGGGACGCAGAACGCCCGTTGCTCAGTCAGCATCCGACCGGACCACGAGTAGTACTGCTCGGCCGTCCAGCCGCGCCGCCGGAACACCACGACGGAGAGCTCGGGCTCGAAGAGGAGGTCGAGGTAGGGGGTGGCGCGGATCTCCTCGGCGATCTCGTGGGTGACGGCGATCGCGGCCTCGATGGCATCGGTGTACGCCAGGGTCCCGTGCGTGGCGAGCGAGTACCAGAGCGGGAGCCCGCGCGCTCGTCTCGTGAGGTGCATCGCATAGTCCGATGGATTCCAGTCACCATCGTCCTGTAGCACGTCGAGGTACTCGGCGTGCTGGGTGTGTGCACGGGCCGCCGTCACCGGGTCGCGGTAGAGGAGCGCACAGCAGTCGAACGGCGCGAAGAGCCACTTGTGGGGATCGACGATGAACGAGTCGGCCGATTCGATCCCGTCGAAGAGGTGCCGGACGCTCGGCGCGGCGAGGGCCGCCCCGCCATACGCGCCGTCGACGTGCAGCCACACGTCCTCCGCTCGAGCGATCTCCGCGATGCCGGCGAGCTCGTCGACGAGCCCGAGGTTCGTGGTGCCGCTGGTCGCCGCGATCGCGAACACGATGCCCTTGGGCGTGACGGGCACGTCGGCGGCAAACCCGGCATTGCGATCGACGTCGCCGACCGCAATCCCGTCGGCGCGCGCCGCGAGAATGGCCGAGCGAAGGTCATCAGCGCGCAGACGACCTGTCGAGTCGGACGAAACCTTGATGACCCCGACGTCCATCACGCGCGCTGCGGACGCAATCGAACTGTGCGCCCCGGCAGCGACCATCACGTACCACCGGGTCGGCGGCTTGCCCCACGCCCGCTGGGCGACATCGCGCGCCGTGACGAGAGCGCTGAGGTTTCCCGCCGTCCCGCCGCTGACGAAGACCCCGCCTGCTGTCGACGGAAATCCGGCGAGATCGGCGATCCACCGCATCGCCTGGTTCTCCGCCCACACCGCTCCCGCTCCCTCCATCCACGAGCCGGCGTAGATCGAGGACGCCCCGACCACCAGGTCGAAGAGCACCGCGGCTTCCGTCGGAGCCGTCGGTACGAACGACACCGCCCTCGGATGGTCCTGGCTGATCGTGGCCGGCGCGAGATGCTCGCAGAACACCCGCAGCGCCTCCATCCCCCCGAGCCCGTCAGCAGTGATCGTGGGACCCAACCGGTCCAGGTCGGCCGCCGAACGCGGACCGTCGAGCGGGGGCGGGTCGAGACGGACGCGGTCGAGCGCGTAGTGGACCACGGCCTGGGCCAGAGCCTCGGTGTTCGGGTCGTATCGGTGCATCCTCGTCGGATCACGAGGATCCGGATCGGCGTCGTCGCTCGGACGGTGACGACCGGGCACGGTCACCGGTTCTTCCAGACCGGCGGGCGCTTCTCCAGGAAGCTGGCGATGCCTTCCGGCCCGTCGGGGCCGGCCGCGTTGGCCGCCATGACCTCGATGGCGTAGGCGTATGCCTTCGGCTGATCCAGATCCACCTGGGCGTAGTACGCGGCCTTGCCAACCCCTTTGGCAAACGCTGAGCCCCGCGTGGCCCGGCGCAGGAGGTCGGCGCATGCGTCGTCCAG
>JANPDB010000278.1:0-2474 GCA_031431255.1 Acidimicrobiia bacterium
GCGGCGCCGGGGTGGCCTTGCCGGCCGGGATCTGGATTTTGACGATGGCGGTGACTTGCTTTTTTGCCACGGCGGGCTTCCTCAAGAGGTGGCCGAACGCAGAATGCGACCGGCGAGACGAACGGAAAAGGTTACAGCACCACCGTCGCACTCAATTCCGAGGCATCGGCAGCGGCGTCACGACATCGTCGAACGCCTGTCGGCGGGGTCTTCGACATCGCGAAGGACCCCGGCACCTGGCCCTAGAGCTTGGCCACCTGGGCGAAGTCGAGCTCGACCGGGGTTTCGCGACCGAAGATGTTGACGAGCACCTTGAGCTTGAGCTGCACGTCGTTGATCTCGGCGATCGTTCCGGTGAAGTCGGCGAACGGTCCTTCTTTGACACGAACGCTCTCGCCGACCTCGTGCTCCATGCGAGGCTTGGACTTACGGATCGGCTCCTCGCCCTCCACCTTCGTGACCAGGATGTTCTCCACCTCGCGTCGTGACAGCGACGTCGGCTTGGCACCCGACCCCACGAACCCGGTGACGCCCGGAGTGTTACGAACGACGTACCAGCTGTCGTCGTCGAGCTCGAGTCGGACCATCAAATAGCCGGGGAAGACCTTCTTCTGGACGACGACCTTCTTGCCGTTCTTGATCTCGACGACCTCTTCCATCGGGATGACGACTTCGTAGATCCGCTCTTCCATGTTCATCGAGGCGATGCGGCTCTCGAGGTTCGTCTTGACCTTGTTCTCGTAGCCCGCATAGCTGTGGATCACGAACCACCGGCCCGGTCGGTCGTAGGCGCTCTCCGGGCGAGCTGGGACCGCAGCTGCCGCGACCTCGACCACGGCTTCGACCGGCGCGACCGCCTCAACGACCTCGGCGGTGTCGGCCACTGGGGCCTCGTCGACGGGTGCGTTCTCGTCGGAAAAGTCGTCACTCATGGTTTTCGGGGTCTTTCGGGCAAGCAGGCGGGGTGGGTAGGGCGCAACGACGGAAGGGTCAGCGGTCGAAGAGGAACAGGACGAACTTGGCGAAGACGTAGTCGAAGCCGAACGTGATCGCCGTCATGATCGCCAACATCGCGAGCACGACGATGGTGTAGTTCTTGATCTCGTCTCGGGTCGGCCACACCACTTTGCGCAACTCGGTGGCGACTTCGCCGAGGTACTGGCGCGGGGGCGTGCGCTCCGACGCAGCCTTTGGAGTGGTGGCCGTGCGAGTCGCCCGCACGGGGTTTCCGGCGGCGTCCACGGCGCCCTGGCGCTGCAACAGTCGTTTGGTTTCTCGGTTCAACTTGCTGCTCCCTTACGCGACGAGACCCGGGAGCAAAACGCCCCCGGCTTGTCCGCAGGGCCGGAGGGACTCGAACCCCCAACCGCTGGTTTTGGAGACCAGTGCTCTACCAATTGAGCTACGACCCTTGGCGTACCGGTGGCCCGGCAGAACCGGAACTGCGGATTTCCGGGACCCGCGAGCGTAGCACCGCTGTTGTCAGATCCGACCGGGCGGATCCGCCGTCGAAGTGACCGAGACACACCACTCACCTCGGCCGCAACACGGCCGAGGCTCGCTCAAAGGGACCTCAGGCGACCGAGCGGGCGTCGACGTCGGTGTCGGAGGCAACGACGTGACGACCCAACTCGATGACGTTCTCCGGGACCGGCTCCTCTCCACGGAAGAGGTGCTCGCGCAACTTCGCCCGGGCACGGTGGAGGCGTACTTTGGCCGCACTCTCGGTGATACCGAGCTTCTTCGCGATGGCGTCGTGGGAGAGATCGGCAAGTTCTCGGAGTTCGACGACTTCGCGCAGTTTCGCCGGCAGCAACGAGAGCGCGGCGAGGAAGCGGGCCCGGAGTTCGTTGCCTTCAGCCGCGGTCTCCGGGTCGTGCGTGGGATCTCGATCGATGGCGATGGTCGCCTCGGTGAGTGTCTCGGTGGACCGGCGACGACGAAGGACGTTGTGGGCACAGTTCGACGTGATCCGAAACAACCAGGTTCCGATCGCGGCATCGCCGCGGAATCGGCTGATCGCCCGGAAGGCCCGGAGGTAGGTGTCCTGCACGACATCACGCGCGTCGTCGGCATTGCCGACGAGACGGAGCGCCAGTGCATAGGTGTCGGCGTACGTTGCCTTGACGAGTTCGTTGAACGCCTTGGGACAACCCGTCTGGGCCGCCGTCACCGTCTCGTCCAGGTCCACCATCGGCGTCACATGGTAGCGGGCAAGCCGGCGGGTAACGGTGCGCCCGGCACCTCCACGTGCCGTCGGGCGGCACCAACGCAAGAGGGGCCCGGCAGTGCTGGGCCCCTCGATGCGACGTGTTCCTGCCTCTCCCGGCTGCCGGGAGTAGGCGCTACTTCAGGATCTTGATGACGCGGCCGGCGCCCACGGTACGGCCACCCTCACGGATAGCAAACTTCAAGCCTTCTTCCATCGCAATCGTCTTCCCCAACTCCACCGTGACCTCCAAATTGTCACCCGG
>JANPDB010000279.1:0-5702 GCA_031431255.1 Acidimicrobiia bacterium
GAGCGAGATCGTGGTCATGCCCTCCACTGTAGGGAACCGATCGGAACCATCCCACTTCGTGGACGGCGGCATCCCGGATGGCCCGCTTCCGACGGGCAGGTTCAAGGGGTGATCGCAACGGTGGTCGTTCTCAGCGCAAGGTTGTTTGCCTGAGAGAGGGGTAGTCATCTGGGATGCCGAGGCGAGAAATCTGGGATCTTCGGGTCAACCCGGCCGGAAAGGTCACCCCCAGGGGAAATCGATCACCTCGTGAGCGCGTCGGCGATCGCCGCGACTCTCGGGTCCTCGAGGATGGTCTCCAGCGGAACTGGAAGGGCGATCCGCCAGTTCGGCCACTCGTCGATGGTTCCGGGCATGTTCGGGCGCTCCTCCACGCCGAGAGCGTCGTCGAGGGTCGCGTTCAGGACCGCGCACGGGGCGTGGGCGAGATCGCGGTACACCCCGAGGACCACGTCGTCGATGTCGGCGGTCGGGTCTGCCGCGTCGACGCCGGCCCGTTCGGCGATCGATGATCGAATCGCCGCGACGCCGGCGACATTGGGTGCCAGTTGGAGGTCGGTTTGGGCCCGGAGGTCACTGCCGGTCCAGATACCGGGGATCGTCGGGAGGTCGTGGGTGGTGAAGGCGGCGAGCACATCGGGGCGAAGGTCGGCGGCGGAGCCCGTCTCGAACTGCAGGAGCTGGTAGCCGAAAATCTTCGCGTTCGCGAGTTCTTGGCGCACATACGGTTCGACTGTTCCGAGGTCCTCACCGACGACGTAGGCACCGGCGCGGTGGGACTCGAGGGCCACGATTGCCAGGAGATCGCGGAACGGTAAGTACACATAGCAGCCGTCGTTGGGGGAGCACCCGTCCGGGATCCAGTACAGGCGGAACAGTCCCATCACGTGATCCATACGGAGAGCTCCGGCTCCGCTGAACGCAGCGCGAACGGTCTGCACGAACGGTTCGTACGCCAGTTCCCGCAGCCCCCACGGGTGAAACGGGGGCAGGCCCCAGTTCTGACCGAGTTGATTGAAGTCGTCGGGCGGCGCGCCGACAGACATGTCGAGACAGAACGCCGTTGGGTTGACCCACGCGTCGGCGCCGGCGCGGTCGCAGCCGATGGCGAGATCGGTCATCACATCGAAGCGACCGTCACCGACCCGTCCGGCGTTTCGCAACTGGGAGTCGAGCAGCCATTGGACCCAGAGATGGAACCGCACACGATCGTTCTGGTCAGCGAACGCCGTGACCTCACTCGATCCGGAATCCCGAAGTGCGCGCGGCCACTCACGCCAGTCGCCACCATGAAGTTCCACGAGCGCAAAGAACGTGGCGATGGGCTTCAAGGCACTCGATCGTTCAGCGACGAAGCGATCGAACGCCTGCTGGATTTCGCTTCCGGCGCTTCCAAAAGCTGCCCACAACTTCGTAAGTGCGCGGATCTTCGCGGCATAGACCGTGTCACGGTCGATGCGGCGGTCAGCATTGAGTGCCCGTGCCATGGCCGCGAGAGCTCGCAGCTCATCATCGGCGTGTTCCCAACCGGGAACCTCCTCGATGCAGAGGTGCAGCGGGCTCTTGGCGATCCGGCTGGTCGGAAAGTACGGGCTCGGCTGCGGCGACGCGACCGGCGAAGGTGCGTGGAGCGGATTGATCAGGACCATTGACGAACCGTGCCGGGAGCTCCACTCGTTGAGCCGGCGAAGGTCGCGGAAGTCGCCGAAGCCCCAGCTGTCGGTCGAACGGGTGGCGTAGAGCTGGACAGCCCAGCCCCAGGTGTGGAGTTCGGGGTCGACGTGGCACGAACCGGGGCTCACGATGAGGCGCTTCGCCGTCCCCCCGCCTACAGGCGTGGCGGTGTGATAGCCGAGACCGAGCGCCGCATGGTCCACTGCCGCGCCCGCGGGCACGGTCATGGTGGACCCGTTCTCGTGACGGATCGCCGTGTCCGTTGACGCGCGGAAGCTCCCGCCCGGAAGGATGACCTCGACCGCAGCCGAGGTCGCGGGATTGCCTGACCCGTCGTCCGGCGCACCCATTGCCCGGTGGATCGCCCGACGGACCTCCGGTGCGGCCGCGTGGAATGTCTCGTCACTGTCCGTGTAGCCGAACGACACACCCCAGAGATCCGCTTTCACGGGCTCGACGGTAGCCAAGGCTGACGGCGGTCGCAGCCGACTCGCTCAGGAGTTCGCTCTGCCTGCGTGGCGCGCGACACGGATCGGCGCGCCAGACTCTTGCCGTGCTTCTCACCGCAGGTCCCTGTTCCGTCGAGATCGATCTCGCCGCCGGTGCAAGGCTGTCGAGCCTGCGGGTGCACGGTCTCGAATTGCTCGAACAGCGGACGAACGCCAACCATCCGTTCGGATGGGGCTCCTACGTCATGGTTCCGTTCGCCGGTCGGATTCGCCACGGCGAGTTCACTTTCGACGGCCGGACGTACGAGATGCCGGCAAACATGGGACCTCACGCCATTCACGGCACCTCGTTCGATCGCCCATGGGAACTGCTCGCCGGCTCGCACGACTGGGCCCTGCTCGGCACCCGTATCGGCGGTGACCTCACGCCGCCCTGGCCCTTCGCCGCGACGGTCACTCACTTGATCAGCCTGTCGGCGGCCGGTTTGACCCAGGTGCTCGGTGTTGTCCCGAGTAACGACGCGATGCCGGTCACGTTCGGTTGGCACCCGTGGTTCCGCCGTCGCCTCGAACGCGGTGGTGCTCTCGAACTCGACCCGGACATGTCGCAGGCGTCGAGGATCCAGCGGGATGCGGAGGGGATCAGCACGGGCGAGCTCGTCGAACCGGGCCCGCGTCCCTGGGACGACTGCTTCGTCGATGTCGGGCCGATCGTGCTCCGGTGGCCGGGCGCCGTCGAGGTGGAGGTCTTCCACGACGCGCCGTGCGTTGTGATGTACGACCCGCCGCACGCCATCTGCGTCGAACCGCAATCCGGTCCGCCGGACGCGTTCAACATCGACCCGGCCGGGTCCCGGGTCGAAGCCGGCGAACTCGCCGAGCTGACCGTGAGCTGGCGGTGGACGCTGGCATCGCGGCCCTAACGCGAAGCAACGGCTCTCGGAAGGGCGGTCCGAGCGTGGCTTCGTGGGCCAGCTGGCTTGCATGGGCCGGGAAGCACCCGTTTTTCCGGGCCGAGCTGGCCCGGGCGAGTGAGCTGGCCCACCGATGTTGTGGTCGGGGCGATCACCGGGCAGGATTCGACCCTGTTCGGGTAACGATCGGCCGTAGGCTGACGGCGTGCGGTGGCTGATCGAACGTCGTCTGCGGACCCTCACCGACGGAGTTCGCCGGGCGCTGGACGAGCTCCGCCAGATCGATGCCGAGCTCGACCAGGTCGGCGAGGAGGCCGAGCAGGCCCGGATACGGGCGCTCGTCGCCGACGATGCCCAGGCCACCCACGACGGATTCCACGCCCAGCGGAGCGCTGACACACTCGTCTCGGCCCGGGCGTCCGTCGAGAAGCGCCTGGCCCGACTCCGGGCCCAGCAGGACGAACTCCTCGACAAGCTGGGGAGCGCATGACCGGCCGAGTCGGCGGGCCGCTCCGCATCGTGGTCGCCGAGGATGAGGCGATCATTCGTCTCGACCTGGTGGAGATGCTCCGTGAGGAAGGCTACGACGTCGTCGGGGAGGCGTCCCGGGGCGACGACGCCATCGATGTGGTGCGTGCTACGAAGCCGGATCTTGCGCTGTTCGATGTGAAGATGCCCGGCCTCGACGGGATCAGCGCGGCTCGGACCCTGGCGGCCGCGGGGGACTGCGGCGTCGTGATCCTCACGGCCTTCTCTCAGCGCGAACTGATCACCGAGGCCACCGATGCGGGCGTGCTCGGGTACCTCCTCAAGCCCTTCCAGAAAGCCGAGCTCGTCGCATCGATCGAGGTGTGCGCTCAGCGCCAGCGGGAGCGGACCGCGCTCGCCGCCGAGGTCCGCTCACTGGAGGACCGCCTCGCTGCTCGGACGTTGATCGATCGGGCCAAGGCCAGGCTGATCGCGGATGGGATGGACGAGGCGTCGGCGTTTGCCACGATTCAGCGGCGCGCCATGGACCGGCGGACCTCCATGGGTGCCGTGGCGGCCGCGATACTCGACGAAGCCTGACGTCAGGGTCCAAAGGCGCCGCGTCTCCTACGGCACCTGTGGGTGGTTGGCGCCAAGTTGTCCGGTTTGCGACGCCGTTTCGACGCCAACGCGGCGCCAACCAGCCACACGTCGCGCGGCGGCGAGAGCGTCGGGTCGGCCGTAGGCTGCGGCGATGGGCCGAAAGATCATGCTGCTCGACGGGAACTCGCTCACCTATCGGGCCTTCTTCGCTCTTCCGGCCGATATGGCCACCGCATCCGGGCAGGTCACCAATGCCGTGTTCGGCTTCACGTCGATGCTGCAATACATGCTCAACGAGCATCGGCCCGATGCCATCGTGGCCACCTTCGATCGACCGGAGCCGACATTCCGCCACGAATCGATCCCCGACTACAAGGCGGGCCGCGCCGAGACCCCGGACATCCTCCGTCAGCAGATGGGTCTCGTCCGTCGCGTCGTCGAAGTGCTCGATGTCCCGCTGCTCGAAGTGGTCGGGTTCGAGGCCGACGACGTGCTTGCGACGCTGGCGACCCAGGGGTTTGCGCAGGGCGACGACATCATCGTGGTGACCGGCGACCGCGACAGCTACCAGTTGGTCCGTGATGCGAAGGAACCGGGGGAAGGCTCGATCCGCGTCCTGTACAACAAACGTGGGGTCAGCGACTACGCGCTCTACGACGAGCAGGGGATCATCGACCGCACCGGTGTCCACCCCACCAAGTACGACCAATACGCCGCTCTCCGGGGTGACCCTTCGGACAACCTCCCGGGCGTTCCGGGCGTAGGGGAGAAGACGGCGGCGAAGCTGATCAACGACTACGGCGACATCGACGGCATCTTCGCCAACCTCGACAAGACGACCCCGAAGCTCCGCCAGAACCTGATCGATCACGAAGCGATCGTGCGCCGTAACGCCACGGCCACCCCGTTGATCCGCGACGTTCCCGGCGTGTCGATCGACATCGCGACAACGCCGAAGCCGAACCTGGCGGCCGCCCGGGAGCTCTTCAAGACGCTGGAGTTCCGCGCCCTGAGCGAGCGTGTGCTCGATGCGTTCGCGCTGTCGTTCGGCGGGCCGGGCGGTTCAGCGGGCGCGGAGGCGGAGTCCGTGTACGGCTATCTCGATGTCGTCGTCGAGATACTGACGGTCGGCGAGCGCATCGATCTTCCGACAGAGGTGCACGTGGGCCTTGACGGGCGTTGGGCCGGGACTCCGGGACGATCAGCGCTGCTCGGCCTGGCGTGGGCCAACGAGGAACGGGTTGTCTACGCATCGGTCGATGTCCTTCAGCACGGCGGCGGAGCCGGGCTGGCCGCGCTCGCCGGTGCCTTCGCCTCACCGACGCTGTGGGTGCACGGTCACCGTCTGAAGGAGCTCCTTCGTTCCCTCCACGACCTCGGCATGGAGCTCGGTTCGCTACGCGCGCTTGGTATCGACACCGCGGTCGCGGGGTATCTCCTCGATCCTGCGGAGAACGTCTACGACCTCGACGAGTTGGCCCGGCAATACGCCGGCCTCGATCTACGAGGCGCCGACGCCCCACCGCTCGGTCAGCTCGACTTCGGCGGCGATGTCGAGTCGCCGGCAGTCGCGGTGGGCCGTCGGGCGCTCGCC
>JANPDB010000280.1:0-3084 GCA_031431255.1 Acidimicrobiia bacterium
CGAATCGGTCGGCACCCGGCCCGAGCTCCTCGACGATGCCGATGCCCTCATGGCCGAGCGGCATGCTGTTCGGGAGCCCGGCCCAGTCGCCTCGGGCGATGTGCAGATCGGAGTGGCACACGCCCGCTGAGCTCATCCGGATGCGCGCCTCTTCATGCTGGGGCACCGGTGTGGGGAGGTCTTGGATCTGGATGACGCCCTGGGCGAGTCTCGCTGCTTTCATGCCACTGCTCCTTCGTGCGTTCGGGTTCGTTGTGTGGTGACCCATCGTTCGCGCAGGGTGCGCTCACGGAGCTCAGCGTACCGAGAGTCGGCAGCGCGCCTCTCCCCCTTCCTGGTCCGCCTTCCGAAACGAACTCTTGCCTGCGTAGCTGAGCGATCACCCCGGCGTCCCTCAGATTCTCGGCACTAGACGACCGGCGGCGGCGCTCCTACAGTGAGCGCGCAACGTCCAACGACCCTTCGAACTCAGGAGATCCAAGATGCGACTGACAGTCCCTGCTGCAGCAGCGTGCGCGATAGCCGTGACGCTCGGGTTTTCAACCAGCGGCCTCGCCGCAAGCCCGAACAAGACGGTCGTGGTGTACGACGACCTCGAGAACGCCACTTCGGCAAGCCATTTTCTGAAATGGTCTAATCCTTACGGCCCCGGTGAGACCGCAATCGGGGGGGCGGATCATGCTGTGTCTTTCGTCAATGGAGTGCAGCGGGTCCGGGCCGTGCCATTTCGAACAGGTGCCGACTTCAGCGTCTTTGACCACCTGAAGTACATGGAAGTCAGCAACGCTTCCTTTCCCGTCCCAGCGAAGGGTTCCGTGGAGTTCTCCGCTGACATGACCGCGACGACGCCTGGTACGGTCGATGGCCTCGTGCAGCATGGAACCTTCACGCAGGGCGGGGCCCCTTACGAGGCGACGGTCCTTCAGGGCCAGCAAGCCGGGGTCGTGTTGAACATGGTCGACTTCTGCACCGGCCAATTGTTCGACTGGTTCCTCGCCGGATCCACCGCCTTCACGCTGATCGAGCGTCTGCCATCCAACGTAACGGGAAACACCGCGAACCCGGGTTGCAGCGGAGCGACTTATGTCGGCCGGGACAAGATGTACACGCAGATCATCGACGAAGTGAAGGTGGGTCCGGGGACGCACAACGTCTCTATGCGTTACGACGCCGAGCAGAACTCGGTCGGGTACTTCCTCGACGGGAAGATGATCTCGAAGGTGAGGAACGTCGGCATCCCGATCGACAAGCAGCACGAGAAGTACACGGGGATCTATCCCTCCCTCGGCGCCGGTGAGTCGCTCGCAGGCAAGATCAAGTCGTTCTCGATCGGACATGGTCTCTTCAGCCTTCTCGACGCCTTCCCGTATCAACACCCCGAGGCTTTGGAACTCAGCGTCAACATCCCGGTCGGTACTGGCAATCTGGCTGATGCTGGCAATGCTCGACTCTTCGGCCAGGGCGCCGACGGCACCTGGGACAACTTCATCGTCACCACCATCGACAAGAGCTAGCTGTAGCGCGGGTCCCGGAACCGGCCGACTACCCACTCCTTGATAGGGGCGGGTAGTAGCGCCCCGTTGGCCACCTGCGCCTCGGCCCCAAGAAATGGCAGAGTAGGCGGACGATTCAGCCCGCGAACCGACGCGCCCTGTGCGCCGTTCGCACTGACCGGGGTCGAGGGGTCACTGCATGTCGGTCGACGACGCAACTGCTGGAATGCCGGCACCCGAGGGCGGCGAGCAGTTCCGCGAAGGCATTCCGGGCGCCCGGCTCGCGCATTCGTCGAGCACTTCCGTAGCTCATGCGACCCACGATGCCCGGACTCCTGTGGTCCTGGCCGCTCGAGCCGAGCAGGACGCGAAGTTCGTGCGGTCCGATCCGGCTCCCGCTTCGGTCGCTGCTCGCACAGGGGATCGCTCGGGCGACGATTTCCAGCGCTGATCGCCGGCGCGATTGAATTGCGCCCGTGAGGACGATTCGGATCGCGCGACGGCGGACGCCCGACGCTGCCGGTTGCTGATGGCATGGCCGTGACCCGCCGTCCGCTCGACGGGAGGGTGGCATTGGTGACCGGCGCGACCTCCGGCATCGGCCGAGCGACGGCATGCGCCCTCGCGGTCGCCGGTGCACGCGTACTTCTCACAGGTCGCGATCCAGGGCGGGGCGCTGCCGTCCTGGCGGAGATCCGGGACGGTGGCGGTGAGGCGGCCTTCCACGCCGCCGATCTCCGTTCGACGGCCGCGGTCGACGAGCTCGTCGGCGTAGCCGCCGACCGGTTCGGCCGGATCGACATCGCGTTCAACAACGCGGGCATCTTCGATCGGATGCGGGCGTTCGACAGCTACGACGACAACGCGTGGGACGAGATGATCGCAGTGAACCTGTCGTCGGTGTTTCGGTGCATGCGTGCGGAGATCACGGCCATGTTGGCCTCGGGTGGTGGAGTCATCGTGAACAACGCCTCGACCGTCGGCCATCGGGGGAGCGACCGGGCCACCCCTGCCTACGTCGCGGCCAAGCACGGAGTGATCGGCCTCACCCGACAGGCCGCGCTGGAGTACGTCGACCGAGGGATCCGAGTGAACGCCGTGTCACCCGGGCCCACCCGGACGGCGGTCAGTGCCCCGCTGGAAGCGCAGGGGGCGGAGAGGGTCCGCAGCGTCCTCTCGGCGCTCAACCCCACCGGACGTTTCGTCGCCGCCGAGGATGTCGCGGCCACCGTGGTGTTCCTCTGCACCGATGCCGCATCGATGATCAACGGCCATGACATTCCGCTCGACGGTGGCCAACTTGCCAAGCTCTGACAAACTTCGTCGAAAGGAGAACCTATGCCCGACGTGCAAGCCCGCCCGACCATCGTCCACGGTGCGCCACCGGTAGAGCCGCGGCCCATCACGGCGGAGCGTTACATCTCCGAGTCGTGGCTGGCTCGCGAGCACAACGTGCTCTGGCCCCGCGTGTGGCAGTTCGCGTGCCTCGAGCGCGACGTCGCCGAGCCCGGCCAGTACGTCGTGCTCAACATCGCCCGCGAATCGATCCTCGTCTCGTGCACCCAGGACGGTGAAGTGGCCGCTCACTACA
>JANPDB010000281.1:0-1641 GCA_031431255.1 Acidimicrobiia bacterium
TCCGGCGTCTTGGCAAGGGCCTGCAGGATCAGAGTTTCGAGTGATCGGGGGATTCCGGCGCGCACCGAACGCGGGGGTGGGGGCGGATCCTTCACATGTTGGAGTGCCGTGCCCATGTCGTTCTTTCCGACGAACGGTGGCCGGCCGCAGACCAACTCGTAGAGCACCACACCAAGGGAGTAAACGTCGGCCCGAGCGTCGATCTCGCCGCCCTCGACCTGCTCGGGCGAGAGGTATTTGGCCGTTCCGAGGATCGCACCGGCCTGGGTGAGGTCTTCTCCCGGACGGTCCGTGCCTTCGGTGAGCTTGGCGATGCCGAAGTCGACGACCTTGACGATCCCCGTATCGGTCACCAGGATGTTCGCCGGCTTGACGTCGCGGTGCACGAGTCCCTGGCGGTGTGCGTACCCGAGCCCCTTGGCTGCTTCGGCGACGATCCAGACCGCTCTGGTCAATGGCACCCCTTGTTGCGAGAGCATCCGCACGGAGTGCCCCCGGAGAAGTTCCATGACCAGGAACGCTCGGGGCAGTCCAGCCCCGGGACGACCCTGGGGGATGGCGTCGATGCCGGTATCGAAGACGGCCACCACGTTCGGGTGGGACAGGCGGGCAACGGCTCGCGCCTCACGGTTGAAGCGCGAGACGAAGCCGGGGTCGTCGGCGAGGTGGGAGTGGAGCACCTTGACGGCGACCTCACGGTCGAGCGTGGAGTCGACGGCCTCCCACACCTCGGCCATGCCGCCGCGAGCGATCGGACGGGTCAGCCGATAGCGGCCGCCGAGCACGTCGCCGATCTCGGCACTGCTCATCGACGCGCCGGGAGCCGCGTCGCGTTCCGCGCCCCGACGTCGGTTGTCCCCGGCGCGAACGCCGTCACCGCCTTCGCTGTTGTCCCAGATGATCTGCTCCTTTACCTTTGCGACGTCGTGACCAGGCTCAGCTGACGACGTAGGTGAGCCCCATGACGCCGGGGCCGCCGTGAGCACCGATCACGGCACCGATCTGGCCGACCGAGATCTGGTCCCGTGGAATGTGCGGTGTGAGCAACGCGAGCATTGCTTCGACGTCCTTGGCGTCACCGTGGCGCACCGAGAGTTCGCGGATGGTGCCGTGTTGGGCCAGGTCGGCCTTGACGAGGTCGGCCAGCGCGGCGAGCGCCCGGGCTCGTGTGCGCTGCTTGCCGGCCTCGACGACGGACCCGGAACTCACGTCGATGAGTGGCTTGATGGAGAGCAGCGTGCCCAGAAACGCCTGCGCCCCACCGATGCGCCCGCCCTTCTTCAGATTGTCGAGGGTGTCGAGTGCGGCCAGCACCCTGGTATGACCGATGTTTGACCGTGCCGCTTCCTCGACGTCGTGGAGGCTCGCACCCGCTCGGGCGACGTCGGCCGCGGCGATCGCCATGGTTCCGAGGCCGGACGTGATCGAAAGCGAGTCGATCACCCGAACGTCGATGATGTCGGCGACGGTCTTCGCGGCAAGTGACGCCGAGGCGTACGTCGCCGAGAGAGCGGACGACAGGCAGATGCAGACCACTCCGGCGCAGCCGTCGGAGGCGGCCTGGCGGAAGGCTGCTTCGAATGCGCCCGGGGACGGGGCGGCGGTCTCCGGGAGAGTCGACGAAGCGGCGACCTTCGCCCA
>JANPDB010000282.1:0-11286 GCA_031431255.1 Acidimicrobiia bacterium
CCGGGGACCGCATCGCGGAGGTTCGCCACCGGTTGGCCTACCTGCGCCTGATCCCGGGATACCCGGGGAAGATCGATGCCGAGCTTGGCGTAGACGAACTGCACCAGCCCGGAGCAGTCGAAGCCGGACGGGTCCTCTCCGCCCCACACATAGGGGACACCGATGTGCTTCGAGGCGAGGTCGACGATCCGCTGACCGGCGCCCGAGAGCGGCGTCGGGTCTGTGCCATCGTTCTGATCACCGACCGTCGTGACGGCACCACGCGTGGCGACGGGCGACGGTTCATGCGCCTGCAGAAGTTGTTCGAGCACATCGGCAACCGCCGTCGAGGCGTCGCCGGACCCGCTCGCCGTGGAGGACGAGACAAGACGGTCGACGAGTTGTCCGAACGACGAGTCCGAACCGCTGGACCCCGTCTGGCCGCGTGACGCCGAGGCCAGCGCGGTGGCGGCTGCGCCCGACATGGGCGGTCGCGCCCCGAAGCGGGCCTCGATGGAGGCGATCCGATCGGTGATGCTCGAGATGGGGTTGCTTGCTGCATTCATCGGGGCTCCGCGGAGACGTTGGGAGATGAGTGGAGATGACGACGGGCGATCGTGCGCTCGTCGGCGTCGAGGACGTCTTCGAGGAGTACGGCCGCGGCGGACGCTTCGTTGTGCCGATCACGGAGTCGGACGAGGGCCGACACGCGTTGGGCGGCGAATGACCAGTCGACCCTTCGATCGGCAACGACCTGTTGCGAGGTCACCACGTCGGCTCGAGCATCGACGACGGACTCCGCGAGGCGTTCGCCGTGGAGGCGATCGGCGAGGAACGCACCCGTACTGGTGACGGAGGGGCCTGTCGTGGTCTGTAGGCGATAACGATCGAGCAACGCATCAGCGCGATCAGCAGCACGGCGGGCGTCGGCCCGGGCGAGCGAGAGACGACCAAGCTCGACGTCTTCCTGCACATGACGAACGCGTAGGACGGTCGCGAGCCGGAAGGGGTTGCGCTTCACGGGCCCACCCCGACAAGTTGGGCGAGCTCGCCCCAGCTGCGCTCGGCGGAAACGGTTTCCTGAAGATCCTGCGAGAGGAACAACTTCGTCGCCGCTTCGAGCTGGACGGCCCGGTCGACGAGGGGGTTCGACCCGGGCACGTAGGCACCGATCTCGATCAGGTCCTTGGCGTCGCGGTGCGCGGCCATGATCCTTCGGAGTTCCGTGGCCGCCATGCGCTGTTCGGTCGATGTGATCGCCGGAGCGACACGGGAGATCGACTCGAGCGCATCGACGGTGGGGAACTGACCGGCCGTGGCGAGCTTGCGCGAGAGCACGACGTGACCGTCGAGAATCGACCGCGCCGCGTCGGCAATCGGCTCATTCATGTCGTCCCCGTCGACGAGCACGGTGTACAGACCGGTGATGCTCCCCCGTTCACCTGACCCGGCGCGCTCCAGCAACTGGGCCAGCAGCGAGAACGTCGACGGTGGATAGCCTCGGGTGGCCGGCGGCTCGCCAGCGGAGAGTCCGACCTCCCGCTGGGCCATGGCGAATCGGGTGAGGCTGTCCATCAGCAGGAGCACGTCGTCCCCGTCATCACGAAACGACTCGGCGATTCGCGTCGCCGTGAGCGCAGCCCGCAGGCGAACGAGCGGCGGTTCGTCGGAGGTCGCGACGATGACGACCGAGCGGGCGAGACCTTCCGGTCCCAGATCACGTGCGATGAACTCCTGCACCTCGCGTCCACGTTCCCCGACGAGCGCGAGCACGGAGACATCGGCTTCCGTCCCGCGGATCATCATCGACAGCAGGCTCGACTTACCGACGCCCGACCCGGCGAAGATGCCGATGCGCTGGCCTCGTCCGCAGGGTACGAGCGTGTCCATCACCCGGACGCCGAGCGAGAGCTGCTCGCTCACCGGTCGGCGGCGCAACGGATGCGGGGCAGAGCCGGTGACCCCAACGCGTTCGAGTCCCGACGGAAGGGGGCGTCCATCGATCGGGCGGCCCAGCCCATCGAGAACCCGCCCGAGCAGCTGTCGACCGGTGAAGATGGTCGGGGCCCCTCCGGTGGCCACCGCCGGCGCACCGATGCGCACGCCGCGAAGGCTGCCAAAGGGCATGCACGTCGCCGACCGATCGTGCACGGCGACGACCTCGCAGCCGACCGAGCCGATTGGACCTTCCACCGACACTGCGTCACCGATGGCGACATCGAGGCCGACCACGTCGACCTGTATGCCGAGCAGGCGGCTGACCCGTCCGACCCGGCGAGGGCCGGCAGCGCGGCGGATCTCGGAAAGCAGATCCGGTGAGAGGAGCGACGCGGTTGTCACGACCGGATCTCCTCTTCACCGGTGTCGAGGTCGCTTCCCATCACGGCGCGAACTCGGGCGATGGCATCGGCGAGGCGGTTCTCGATCTGGGCCGACGGAAGATCGATGACGCAGTCCCCGGACTCGACCGAGTAGTCCGCGACGATCGAAAGGTCCTGATGCAGGCGGGCCGGTTCAAGAGTTCCGAGGTCGTCGAGATCGGACGGATGCAGGCGAGCCGTGCAAGCGATCCGAGGTGGGACAAGTGCAAGTGCGGAGCGCAGTGCTTCCTCGCCGGTTCGCGGGTGTTCGCGGAGGTCACGCCCGACTATTGCGAGGGCGATGTCGAAGGCCGCGTGGATCAGGACATCGGTCGCGTTCGAAAACTCGCGCCGGACGTCGGCGATGGCAGCGTCGGCGGCACCCCGCAGCGCTTCGCCGACGAAGGCCATCCGACGATCGCTCGCGGCATGCTCGGCGACCGTGCTCGCCCGGCCGATCGACATGCCCTGCTCGAGTCCGACCTCGTAGCCGGCGGTGAAGGCCAGCTCCGGTGTCGCCATACCCCGACGATCCTTCGACGGATCGACGAACTGCTCGTCGAATCGAGCGACGGACACGCTCCCCCCCCGGAGGGGGCGACCGGACATCCGTCGAGTCGGGTCGGGTACGCCGCGACGGCGCTCGAGATCAGAGGACGAATTCATCGGCACCTCTCGACAGGACAAGTTGTCCGGCTTCCTCCAGCGCCCGGATGACCCGGACGATGGCGCCCTGCGCCTCTTCCACCGTCTTGATCCGGATGGGACCGAGCATGTCGATCTCCTCCTTGAGGTTCTGCGCCGCCCGTTCGGACATGTTTCGCCCGATCTTGTCGCGCACGTCGGCCTTGACCCCTTTGAGGGCCACGGCGAGTTCTTTGCCGTCGACCTGGCGGAGCACGAGCTGGATCGAACGGTCGTCGAGACCACCGATGTCTTCGAACACGAACATGCGCTGGCGAATCTCGTCGGCCAGTTCCGGACTCGTACGCTCGAGCCCTTCGAGGATCAGGCGCTCCATGGCGCGGTCCGAGCGGTTCAAGATGTCGACGAGGTTCTGCACTCCGCCGAGCGAGCTCAGTTCGTTCGGCTGCATCACCGAGGAGAACTTGCGCTCGAGCTGATGCTCTACCTGTTCGACGACGTCGGGAGAGGTGCGGTCCATCACCGCAAGGCGCGTCGCCACATCACGTTGGAGATCCTCGCTGAGTCCGCTCATCACGAGCGCGGCGAGCTCCGCACTCATGTGCGCGAGGACGAGGGTGATCGTCTGGGGATGCTCGTCCTGGATGAAGGAGAGGATCTGCCGCGGATCGGCCTGGCGGAGGAACTGGAAGGGGACCTTCCCCATCGAGGCGATGACGGCTTCGATGATGTCGTGCGCATTCTCTTTGCCGAGGCCGCTTTCGAGGATGGACTTCGCGACTTCGATGCCGCCGGTGGTGGTGGCGGCCGGTCGCGACGTCACTTGGGTACGGAACTCCTCGACAACTCCCTCGGCGGTTGATTCGGTGACTGTCGAAAGCCGGGCGATTTCGGAAGTCAACTCCGCAACTTCGGCCTGCGACAGCATCTGGAGCATCCGTGACGAGTCGCGCTTGCTCATCTGCATGAGCAGCAGCGCCGCCTTCTGTGCACCGGCAAGTTCGCGGGCCATCTCATGACCTCCGGTCGGCGAGCCACTCGCGCAACGTGTTCGCCACGTCGCCCGGCTGCTGGTCGATCAAGGCAGCGATGTCCGGACGGGGACTCGCGGTCAGCGGAAGCGGCAGGCCCACCCCGGCTACTGCGGGCGGATCGTCCTCATCGTCTTGGAGGTCGGCCAGCGACGGAAGGGCGAGCGACGACGAGCGGGGCAGGCTGTCGAGCGGGATGGCCGAGATGATGCGACTGTTGGCCTTCTTCGCCGCCCGGTAGGCCATGAAGACGGACATGAGGGCAAGGAAGCCGAGCAGTCCGCTCTTGATGAGATCGAACATCGCTTTCTTCTGTTCCCCCGCCGTGACCATGGCAAGTTCCGTTGCCATCGCGTCCGTCGACGAGGTGTCGAACGAAAGCTGACCGAGCTCGAGGGTGTCGCCACGAGTCGTCTGGAGACCGGAAGCTGCCGACACCAACTTGCGAAGGCTGGCGGCATCGGCAGGCTTGAGCTTCTTCGACGAGTCGAGCAGCACGGCGATCGACATTCGGTTGACTGTTCCGGGAAGCGCATCGGTCTTCTCGACGACCCTGCCGAGAGCGAAGTCCGACTGGCTGTCCTGCTTGGTGTAGCTCGAGGCATTCGACGGAACGTTCGGCGGAGTGGTTGCCGCCGCGCCGTTGGCGCCGAGGACGCCGCTCGCCGGTGCAGCCGACCCGCTGGCTCCGGTGAAGGTCTCCTTGGAGGTCTTCTCCGTCAGCGCGGTGCGCGTTGCCGGATCGGCGAAGCTTTCGGTCGTGGTCGACTTCTTGTCGAAGTCGAGTTCGGCCTTCACCCGCACGACCGCGTGCCCGTCGCCAGTCACCTTCTGCACCATTTGCTGGAGCGACATCGCCAGCGAGTCCTCGAACGCCTTGGTCTGCTCGACGCGGACGCTCGACGACGCAGCAGCGTCCTGGCCCGGCGCGGCAAGGACGTTGCCGGCGGAGTCGGCGACCGTGACGTCTTCCGGGGCGAGGCCCTCGATCGACGATGCCACGAGGTGCACGATTGCCTGGACCTGGCCCGAGCGGAGCTTCGTGTCTCCCATGGTGCGGACCAGAACCGACGCGCTCGGTTTGGTGGCGTCGCCGCTGAAGAGGTCCTCCTGCGGGATCACCAGGTGCACCGAGACAGCTGCGACGCCGTCGATCGCTCTGATCGTCTTGGACAGCTCGCCCTCCAGGGCGCGTTGGTAATCCACCTTCTGACGGAACTCGCTCGTCGTCAGGCCTTGCTTGTCGAGGAGTGCATACCCCGGTGAGCTGTCTGCTGGCAGACCTTCGGCCGAGAGATCGATACGGGTCCGATAGACCGCGTCCTGAGGCACCTGAATGGAGGTACCGCCGGCACCGAGGCGGTAAGAGACACCTTGGGAATCGAGCCGTTGGGTGACGGCAGCGGCGTCGGCCGGCGCGAGGTTGGCGTAAAGAGTCGAATACGGTGCTCCCCCCGACCACCGGGAGAGCACGAGAGCGCCGGCCGCCACGGCCACGCCCGCGAGGACGAGCATGGTCTTCTGGCCGCGTGTGAACCCGTCGAGAGTCCGCCGGGCGCGTTCGCTCGCGACCCCGAAATCAAATGCCGCCATGTTCCTAGATCCCCAGTACCGGTGTAGTTGAGAAGACGCAAACAGCCGTCACGGGTCAGACCGTCATCCGCATGATGTCGTTGAACGCCTCAACTGCGCGGTTGCGCACGGCAACAGTGAGCTCCGTTGCCAGCGATGCTTCGGTCGCCGCGATCATGTACTCGTGCGGGTCCGAGAGCTGGCCGATCGCGGCTTTGTTGGCAAGTTGATCGGCGTTGTTCTGGGTTGCACTCACGTTGTTCAGCGCTGAGGTCACGAGGTCGCCGAATCCGTCACCTGTTCCGCTCCCAGACGATGCGGCGCGTTCCGGTCGCAGCGATGTTGCGCCGGTGGCGACCGTGGAGATCGGAGGAATGCTCATGGTCACTTGCCGATCGTGAGGGCTTGTTGATAGGCGTCGCGGACACGTTCGACGGCGGCGACGTTGGCCTGGTAGCCGCGTTGGGCGATCAGGAGTGAGGTCATCTGCTCGTTCATGTCGATGTCGGGCCGACGGACGAAACCGTTTTCGTCGGCCAGAGGGTTGGTCGGGTCGCTGACCACGACCCCGGTCGGATCCCCGAATCGCACGGCTGTCACCATCACGCCACCCGCGGGATTTGCCGTCGCCTGCACGTAGCGCGCTTGATACGCAGCCTCGTTCATCGGCCGAACGGTGTTGAGGTTGGACAGGTTGTCGCTCACCGAGTCGAGCCACGAGCGAAACGCCCGCAGACCGCTGGCCGAGACGCCGAGCGCTGCGAACATGGTCATCGCGAGACCCACCCAGCTGTCGCCAACACTTCAAAGAAGATCGACGGAGTCATCCTTGGCCTCGGATCGCTGTTCGGAGGAGGCGGTACTTCGCGTTGAGCGCCTCGACCGACAGTTGGTAGCGAAGTGCAGTGTCCGTCGCCAGAATCGTCTCGTCATCGAGGTTGACGTTGTTGCCGTTCACACCGGTCGCATCGGTGGATCGACTCTGGGCGATCTGGGACCCGGACGGGTCACCGCTGGAGATCGCTTGCTGCAGGCTCGATTCGAAGTCGACGCGCTTGGCGAGATAGTCGGGAGTCTCGAGGTTGGCGAGGTTGTCGGTCAGGGCCCGCTGACGCTGCGCGAGGCCGGCGAGTGATTGACGCAAGACGGTGATCGTCTGGTCGTTCATGGCATGGCCGCCATAGGGGCCAGCGAACGACACGAAGTCGGCAACAGACGGCGCACGGAACCTGCTCGCTTTCGAAACGGTACGAGTCGCTGCCGATCCTTGGCAGCTCGAGGTGCACTCCGTGCAAGCACACCGATCGTCGTCTCAGGTTCGAAGTTGCGCCCTCCCGGGACGAATCATCAGGAGTAATGAGCCTTGGCGCAGCACCACCAACCGGAGTCCTAGAACCGTTGGTCGATGAACATCGGGATCGACGACGGTGACGTCGGTTTGGCCCTGTTGTTCACGTCAACCATGTGCAGCGCGACGAGGGCGGCGGCGCGGTCGAGCCGGCGCGCCAGCACAGCGATTCGCGCCACCAACTCGTCTGGCACCGGTTCGTCAGGAGCTTCCGCGGCAAGGGCCGGCGGAGGCTCGTGTTCGGTCACCGCACCGATGAGTCCGCTCTCCAGCTCGGTCAGCCCTTCCTCGAGCGAGGCCACATACTCCGGCCAGGTCGGGGGTGTCGGCACGTCGATGATCAACCAGCCTGGGCGGCGCCGGCGGCGACGAGTACAGCAGCTTCGTGCCATGCCGATCGAAGTGGTTCGACGATGCGCAGGCACACGGCGAGCCGAGCCGCGTCCTTGGTGGTGTTGGCGGCGATGAGCTCGCCGTAGAGGTAGGTGTAGAGCGCGCTCAGACCCTGCGCCCCACTCCACGTGCGGGTGTCGAGCGATGATTGCAGTTCCAGCACAATGTCTTGAGCGTGCAGAAGCAGGGTGTTCGCCTCCGAGAAGGTCGCTGTCGCGATCGCCAACTCCGCCCCGGTGATGTCGCGGACAAGGCGGTCGTAGAGCATGGTGAGAAGGCGGGCGGGAGAGGCGGTTTCGATCGCATCCTGCACGTATCGCGCGCGGTGGAGTTGGGTGTTCATCCGTGAGACCCTTCAGAGGAGGTGGAGGTGCCACTGCGCGCAACGGCGTACATCCATGTCGCCGAAGATGGTGGTGCGCAGAAGCATGAGGAAAAGAGTCGAAGCGTTAGCGGGTGTTGGACTGGAGTCTGTTGAGCTCGCCAGCGAGCCGGTTGCTCTGGGTCTGGATCCGACCGAGTGAGACCTCGAGGTTGCTGAACATGCGCCGCAGTGATGCCTCGCGCAGGGCCAGTCGGGTGTCCCAGCTCGAGATCTGAGTGGTGAGGTTCTTCGAGAGCTCCTGACCGCCGGCAATCGTTGTAGTTAGGAGGCCGGACACCGAGTCGGTCGCAGCTTTGCCGATCGTCTCGACGCGGGCCGCGAAACCGGTTGTTGCGTTCGTGAACGCGGCCTGCACCCCGGCAGGATCGGCTTGATAGGCGGCGATGAACTTCGCCTGATCGAAGTTGATGTTCGCCTCTTTGCCGAGCGTGATGCCCAGAGCTGCAGCACCACCACCGATCGTTCCGAACGCGTCGTAGACCTGACGCTGCAACGCCCTCGAGGTGCTGTCGCCGAGGAGCGGGCCACCCTTTTTCGTGGTCGTGTCGTATCGGGATTGGCTCGTGATGTAGTTGAGCGCGCCGTTCACGGACTCCACGAGGGTTTGCACCTTCGTGGCGAGCGCACTCGCATCGCTCGTGACGTTGATCGTCACATCCGTGGTGGGAGCAGCCTTGAGAAGAGCGACGGTGACACCCGGTAGAACCTCGGCCTTGTTCTCCGACGAGGTCACGACATAGGCCGCGGGGCCAGAACCGACGGTGAGCTGGGCGTCGACGGCAGCGCTGAGCGTCTGCATGCCGCCGAAGGCGACATCGAAGATCGTTGTGTCGGCGGTGATCCGGCCTCTCTCGCCGGTAGCTGTCGCCGCGAGCTGAAGGCGATAGGTGCCCGGGCTCACCTGCACCGTCGTCGCCCGAAATCCGACCGCCGCGGTGTTGATGGCATCGGTCACCGTCGTGAGTTCCCCGTTGCCGAGGTCGACGTTCACCGCTTTCGCCGTGCCCATCCGGAGGCCACCGGACAGAGTGGCGTTGATCGACCCGGCCGTCGGTGCAGCGAGGCTCACGACGGTGCCCGATGACAGATCGGTGATCGTCGTCGATTGGGCCCCGACGGTGACGATCGCGTCGATCCCCGAAGTCGCGGCACCGCTCACGCTGAGCCCGAGAGACGCGAGCGCCGTCCCACCGGTGATGGCGAGTTGTGCGGCGCTGCCCTCGCGGGTCGTCGCCAACTCGAGGCGTCCGTCGTTGGTGAAGTTGGCCCGAAGTGACCCTCCCGAGGCCGCGGTCACCATATCGGTGAGGGCTGAGCGTGAATAGGTGCCGGCGGTGAGCGTGTTCGTCTGCGTCGTCGACGTTGATCCGTCGGTGGCGATCTCGATCGTCTCGCCGGCTCCGAGGGTGACGCTGTTGCCAAGGGTCGTGCTCGTCGCTTTCGCTCCCGCTGATGATTGGGTCACCGTGATGGTGTGCGAACCGAGTGCGAGGTCATTCGACGACGTGAGGTTCGACACGCCGAGCGCAGACGCCGCGGACACGAGGTAGTGCGAGTTCGGCGTGGCGACGACGGCGTTCGTGCTCGAAACCGAGTTGCTGGAGACCAACGAATGTGTTGTGGCCAAACGGTCGACGCGAAACGTGAGGTTGCCCGCCGGGGCGGTGCTCGACGTGGTCGCCGTCGCGATCGTGACGTCGCTCGTCGTTGCCCGGGTGGCCTGCCAACCGGCGGCAGAGCGGAGCGCGGCGCCCCCGTCCTTCATCGCCAGCATGCGACTGTTGAGCTGCTGGTAGATACCGACGAGGGAGTCGTTCGCCGTCCTCTTCGCCGTGAGGCGGTTCTGCGACAGACGCTCCACGCTCATGAGCTGCGAGATGGTGTTCGTCGTGCTGAGGCCGCTGATGAGGCCATCGATACTAGTGGGCATCTCGTCGGTCCTCTCCGTGCGGTGAGCCTCGTGTGCGAACACGTCGATGGTCGGATCCTGCGGACCGAAAACAGCGACGAGAGAATCGGAAACGTGATGGTGACCGGGCGCAAGCTAACCGGTCACCATCACGCCTCCATCGCCTGACCCCTCCCGGCCAAACGACTTCCTGCAACATCCGTTCCCGCCTGATATGACCTCTGGCGGGGACGAACGGAGGTGAGGTCGACGCCGAAGCATCGACCTCACCCGTTCAAGAAGTGAGGGCTCCAGGGGGAGCTGAAGACGACGCCGAAGCGCCACCCTCACCCGATCATTGGAGCTTGCTCAGCCTCGGAGAAGCTGGAGAACGCCCTGCTGCGACTGGTTGGCCTGAGCCAACATCGCGGTGCCGGCCTGGGTCAGGATCTGCGTGCGGCTGTAGGCCGTCATCTCCATCGCCATGTCGGTGTCACGGATACGTGACTCCGACGCCGACAGGTTCTCCACGGTGACGTTGAGGTTGGCAATCGTGTGCTCGAAGCGGTTCTGGACCGCACCGAGTGAGGCTCGCTGGCTCGAAACGGTCGTGATCGCCGTGTCGAGCGTCGAGATGGCCGCAGTGCTACCGGCGGCAACATCGGCGCCGACCGAACCCGCACCGCTACCGGCAACTGCACCGGCGGTGAGGTTGAGGGCGGTACCGGCAGCGGCAGTGCCACCCGTGACGTTGATCGACGCGTTGAGGCCCGTTCCGGTCGTCGACAGCTTGACCTTGTAGGCGCCAGCGCCCGCACCAACGAGTTCCGCCTTGAGGTCCTGGGAGAGACCGGCGGACTGGATGCCGGCGGAGAGAGCGGCCTGGAGGGCGTCACGCCCGCCAGCCGTGGTGGTGTCGTAGGTACCGGCCGCAACCGTGAAGGACGTCGCGACGCTGGTGGCACCGGTGGCACCGGTGTTGTATGTCAGGGCGACCGTGGCGGCGGCAAGAACGACCGGGCCACCAGCGAGGGTTCCGGAAGCACTTGTTGCGGCCGTGCCGGTGAGGCCGAGGCCGGCCGCGGACATCGAGGCGATGTTCACGGTGACCTTGTCAGTTGCTGCCGTTCCGGCGCCCACCTGGAAGGTGAAGCCGGCGACTGATCCGTCGAGCAGATTCTTCCCACCGAACGCCGTCGACGCCGAAATGCGGTTGACTTCGTTGACGATCTGATCGACTTCGGTGCTGGCTGCGGTGCGGGCGGCAGCGTCATTGCCGCCGGTGTTCGCGGCCTGAACGGAGAGGTCACGGGCACGCTGCAGGAGCGAGTGGACCTCGGTCAGGGCACCTTCTGCCGTTTGCACGACGGAGATGCCATCCTGAGCGTTGCGAACGGCGACCTTGAGGCCACCGATCTGTGAGCGCATGCCCTCGCTGATGCTGAGGCCAGCGGCGTCGTCAGCAGCGCGGTTGATGCGGAATCCGCTCGACAGCTTCTCCAGGCTCTTCGCCATCTGTCCGTCAGAGACGTTCAGGTTGCGGTAGGCGTTGGCTGCTGCGGTGTTCTGATTGATACGAAGACCCACGGGAATCCTCCTTGATTCGTGATTTGGTCAAAGGACTTCGGAAGCTCAATCCGTGAGCTTTCCGAACGCCACGTTTCGGTGGTCGATCCATCCGATCG
>JANPDB010000283.1:0-1985 GCA_031431255.1 Acidimicrobiia bacterium
CGGGCGAAGGGCGGAGCGTGGCCGAGCGCCTTTGCGGCAAAGCCGGAGTCGTTCGAGCTCCCGGCGATGGTGCAGGGCGAATCGATATGCGCACGCCCGAAAGCGCGGAGTGTGCTCACCACATCGGAGTCACGCGGAGCCGTCAAGATCCCGTTTGCCATCACTCCCGTACCGAAGTGACGGCGGCGGTGCCGCACGAACGCCGTTTCGGGGATGCCCGCTGCTAGAGCGCAGGAAGCCCGAAGCGAGCTGGGTTGAGCTGGCCCCACCGTAGGAGATCGATGCCCTTGTTGCGTTCGCCCGGAATCCACGGCTCGAGGGTCTGATCGAGGTCAGGGTTCACGAAGTAGGCCACGCTCAGGCGCGTTGGCACTTCGGCTCGGGCGCGCACGCGGTGCATCATCGGCACGACCCGCCCGTCGACGAGCAGCGCGCTGCACTCGCCGGCGAAGACGAGTACGCGGTCGATCGTCGGCCACACCGCAACCCAGCCCTGCCTCGGATCGAGAATCTCGAGCCCGGGGGCATCGGCGACGAGAAGCGTGAGGAGGTGTCCGTCCTCGTGGGCGTCCTGGATGAACTCCCGGCTCGCGGTTGAGGGCCATGACCAGTTGAGCTGCAACCACGACTCCTCGAAGGTGCGTATCGGGTCGACCTCGTACGTGACGCCGGCCGCGTCAGCAAGTGATCTGAGCGCCATCGACGCAGCCGCGTCGAGCACCTTCTGGGCGTTCCGGCAGGCGGTGCGGAGTGGGTGCTCGGGCACGGCAGGGGCCGCGTCGTCGCGGTGGCGGTAGCAGAAGGTCTCGTTCAGATCAGGACGGTCAGGCGTCTGGCTGTACTCGACGCCGATGCGCCTCCAGCCGGTCATCGTGCCGGTCTTCGCGGCCTCGAAGCGGGCCTTGTCCTCGGTCGGAGCTTCGAAGAAGCGTCTGGCTTCGGCCAGCAGCGTCGCCATCGCGGCAACGGTGCCATCCGGAACACTGATGTAGTCGGAACCGTTCACCACGAGCTCAAGGCCGAGCGTGGACGGCGGCAGCGTGGGCACTGTTCCATTGTCCCATGCATTTCATCGGGCCGAACGGACTTCAGGCTGCGCAGATCCCTGGTGCCAGTAGGGTTGTTGTTCCCATGTCCTCCCGAAAATCCGTTCCTCCTTCCGCCTCGGCTGTCCGCTCGACCACGCTTGATTCGGGGATCACCGTGGTGTCGGAGCTCATGCCCGGCGCGCTGTCGATCTGCACGGCCGTCTGGGTCGGGGTCGGGAGCCGCGACGAAACCAAGGAGCAGGCGGGCTGTTCGCACTTTCTCGAGCATCTTGCGTTCAAGGGAACGGAGAACCGCTCGGCGCTGGAACTGGCGCAGTCGATCGATGAGGTCGGTGGCGAGATGAACGCCTATACGACCAAGGAGCACACGACCTACTACGTCCGCACGGTGGCCGAAGATGCCGAACTCGCCGTGGAGATCCTCGGCGACATCTTGAGCCGCCCAGCGTTGCGCGACGATGACGTGGCTTCGGAGAAGCAGGTGATTCTCGAAGAGATCGCCATGCGGGCCGACGAGCCGGCGGATCTGGTGCACGACACGATTCATGAGTTGGTGTTCGGCGACCACCCACTTGGTCGGGACGTCGCCGGATCACCGGAGACGGTGACGGGGCTCATGTCACACGACATCAGGGCCTTTCTGGACGCTACATATGTGCCGAGCGAGATCGTCGTGGCCGCGGCCGGGCTCGTCGATCACGACCGTTTCGTGAAAGACGTCGAGAAGCACCTGCAGCGTCAGGCCACCAGCGGCGCAACCGGGCGGCATGCGCCGGGTCGGACGGAGAAGCGACTCGAGGTGATCACCGACGACACCGAGCAGGTGCACCTCGTGGTTGCCCTGCCCGGCGTCGTCCGCAACGACCCCGACCGGTTCGCCCTCGGACTGCTCGATCACGTGTTGGGCGGTGGGATGTCGAGCCGGCTCTTCCAGGA
>JANPDB010000284.1:0-8980 GCA_031431255.1 Acidimicrobiia bacterium
TCACTCGGCCGCCAGCAGCCGTCGAGCCGAGAAACTGACGGAGAACTACCGCTTCGGGAATGTGACCGGCAGGAGGATTCGCATCGACCGCTTGGTGATGAGGTAACCGAAACGGGCCGCGAAGTCGAGCCACTCAGGGTCTTTCCAGAGGGCGTCGCGTCGACGACGCCGATCGTCGTCGCTGTCGAACTGCCAAATCTGGATCAGCTCATCGACGTCGCCACCGGTGTCGACCGACCAGAAGCCAACCAAGGTGCCGAGGACCCGTTCGAGTATCGCGATGCCTTCATTGGCATAGGCCTCGACGAGTTGCGCCGCCTTGCCGACCTGCATTGCGTAGACGCTCTCCTCGTGGATCATCCGCCCAGCTCCGGACTCCGCATGGCGAAGATCTTCTTCGTGATGTGGCCCCCGGAAGTGGTCCGCTCATACTTCGCCGGGTGCCCCTCGCTGATGCAGGTGCTCAGCACTTCGACTTCGGCGTCGTAGTTCGGTTGGTGGAAGAACACCATCGAAAGCCGATCAGACATCGCGTCCTCCAGTTTGTCGGGCGTGGCGACCTGATGGACCGTCGAGACCCAGCGATCGTTCGTCCATTCGGCCATCAGGTCTCCGAGGTTGACGACGAACGAATCGTCGACATGAGGAGCGTTGATCCAGTTGCCGTCGACGAGTACCTGCAGTCCGCCCGGCGCCTGATCGCGCTGCACGATGGTGAGGCTCCCGAAGTCGGTGTGTGCACCACCGCGCATCTGACCCTGAGCAGGCGGTGCCGACAGCGGCGGGTAGTGGATGACGCTCATGTTCGTGATGTGCCGGTCGATCTTTTCGTCGAAGAAGTGCTCGGGCAAGCTCAGCGCAAGAGCGAAAAGTCGCATCAGTTGCGTCGAGAGAGCTTCCATCGCGGAGTAGTACCGGCACAGCACGTCCTCCATGTGCGGCACCTCGCTCGGCCACATGTTCGGAGCGAAGAACGCACCGGCGCACGACGGCGAGTGGTACTCGTCGTCGTCGAACGCGAACGGTCCGATCGAGAACGATTCCTTCAGGTCTGGTGGCGACTCGTTGCCGTAGCTGGCGGCAAGGGACTCGGTGCCCGGTGAGGTGTATCCGCGATATCGGTCGGGCGGCATCTTGTACGCAAGCTTCTCGTGCGGCGAGAGCGCGAAGAAGTCCATCGACGCACCTCGCGCCTCTGCAACTAGGTCCGGTGAAACGCCGTGTCCCGTGATGATCAGGAAGCCGACCGACTGACACGACTCGTCGATCTGCCGAACCACGTCACCAGTGCCCGCTTCGTCGCCCGCGAGGTAGCGGGAGATGTCGACGGTCGCAATGGTCGTGGTCATGGTCATGAGTTCCTCGGTTTGATCGGGCGCGGTTTGATCGGGCGCAACCTCGAACGCGTTCGGTCCGATGTGTTGCGAACCACCACCGAACCTATCGCCGCGGGCCGGCTTGTGCTTCGCTCGATCGACCACCCTGCCGGAGGCCGATTCCCTCGAGGAGCGTTTCGAGTCCGAAGTCGAACTGGTCCTTCGACACCAATGCTCCGGGCGACGGCTTCACCGCGAAGGTGTGCGGGGACTCTGTCCGGTCGAGCGTCCCGTAGATGTGGTCGAGCGAGGCTGACGAGGTCGACGCAACACCGTTCCCGCCTCTCGTCCGAGGTACCTCGAGAGCGACGAACCCCAGTGTGTAGGTCAACACCGCGTTCAACGCCGGTTCGACCGCATCAGGGGGGAACCCTGCTTGACGGAGAACCCGGAACCCGTACTCACCGATCCGAATGGAGTTCGGGCCCAGGTTCGGGCGGGCGATCACCAGCGACGCGATCTCCCGGTTCTCGATCATGGCGCTGCGGATGGAGTGAGCGAGCGCACGAAGACCTTCGCGCCAGGTGAGGTCAGGCGGTGGGATGACGACGAGGGCGACGGCTTCGTCCATCAAGACATCGAGCAGGTCGTCCTTGTTGCGCACGTGGCGGTACAGCGCCATCGGCACAACACCCAGACGGCCGGCAAGGTTGCGCATGGTGAGGGCGGGAAGTCCCCCGTCGGCCAAGGCGCGCCGCGCCTCTGCGAGCACTGAAGCCCGGGTGAGCCGAGATGAGACCTTTCGCACATCGCTTGACATGTGTACATCGTACACTCTACCTTCTGCGTACACCGTACACATCGACCGCAAGGAATCCCGAGATGATCACCATTTCCGACCGACGCCTCTGGGCCACCTGGCTGGCGAGCTTCGTCGCCTACCCGATCGCCGGTCTCACCGCCCGAGCCGTCGCCGGAAACATCGACGATCTCACGTCGGCACTTTCCGGGGGCCTCGCCGCAGGAGCTGTCCTGGGAGTCATTCAATGCCTCGCGCTTCGAAGCCTGCCGAGGCAGCGCTGGATCGCCGCGACTGCAATCGGCATGGGCACCGGCCTGGCACTCGGCGCCGCCCAGGCGGGCTATCGGACGGGCACCTCCGACCTCGTCCTGACGGGACTACTGACCGGCTTGGGGGTCGGCGTTGCCCAGGGTCTGGCGCTCCCCGGCCGACGCCGCGATCAGACGGCGTGGGCAGCGGCGCACCCGGTCATCTGGGGGCTCGGCTGGTTGATCACGTCGAACGTCTTCAACGATGCCGAACGGCAGCATGCGAGCTTCGGAGCCAGCGGTGCACTCGTCGCAACCGCCATCAGCGGTGTCCTGGTCGTAGCGTCCGCACGAGCGAAGCGGTCGGCATCATGAGCAAGCTCACGAGCCACAAAGTCACTGCTCTTCTCCTCATCGCCGTTGCCGTGCTCACCCAGACAGGCTTCACCGCGCTGGCGAGCGTGTTCAACTATCCCGACGTCCTCAACGAATCCAGCGGTGTCGTGCTCGACCGCTTTCGCCAACACCAGGGATCGGTGTCGTTGTGGTTTTCCCTTCTTGCGTTCTCGGCCGCGATGTTCGCCCCGATCGCGATCGGAGTGGGCCGGCTCAGCACCGACCGATGGATGAAGCGTTCGGTTCGCGTCGGGGTGGCCGCCGCCATTGTGCAGACGATCGGGCTCCTCCGTTGGCCGATCCTTGTCCCGGGTTTCGCCGCAAGCGCGCGAAGCGTCAATCCGCAGACCGCAGCCGACGCAGAGGCGCACTTCCGCCTGGCCGGAACGCTCCTCGGAACGGTGGTCGGAGAGACCCTCGGCTACATCCTCACCGCTGCGTGGACTGTCCTCGTGCTGATGAGTTTGCGTTCGCGTTTCGCCGGTCGGGTCTTCGTCGCACTGGGGGCGGTCTCGGCAAGCCTGATCGTCCTCGGCGTCTTGTCATCGCTGGAGTTGCCGGTGATCGACACCGCAAACTTCGTGGGCTACATCCTCTGGGTGCTGTGGCTGCTCTGGATGGCGGTGCAACTCCTGCGGCGGAATCCAGGCCAGCAGACCGACGCGACGGATCGTCGCAGTCCCTCGCTTCCGGCTGACGATCCCGTTAGCGTTCGTGCATGAGGTTCTCTCGTGTGCTCGCGTCCGCCGTGATGTCCTTCGGCGTCGCCCTCGTTCCGTTGCACTCCGCGTCTTCGGTTTCGAACGTTCCGGCCACGTGCAAGCTCGATGCAGTCGCCGTGCAAAATGTCCTCGGGGTCAGCGACGCCAACAAGTACGCCGGGCCCGAATTCCTGGCCGGCGGAACGTGCTCGTGGAGAACCACCGACCCCAACTGCTTCCTGCGCGTTCTCTCGGTCCGCCCGCACGTCACGAGCAAGGACATCGCGGCGGTCACGGACCTGCTGGCCCAGGCGAAGCCGTTCGACCGGGCACCGAAGGCGCTCGGCAAGAACGCGTTCTTCGCTCACACCGATCTCGGGCCGGGTGCGGCCATCGCCATCGAGCGGGTCTACCTGCCGCGCGGTGACAAGAACTGGGTCGAGGTGACGCTGTCGGGCCGACTCGGCCCCGACGGCTCGCGAGGACTGCTGGTCACCGCGGCAAAAGCCGTTCCCCGACTCGCTCCCCTGTAGCGGGGCACCTCAGCGGCGCAGCGCCGGGAGCACGTCGGCGTTGAGAACTCGAAGGGCCCGACTCGACTCCGCCGTCATTCCGGGCTTCTTCGAACTCAAGCGCGGCCGCAAGTCCGGACCGCAGTTCGGCCCGCGTCCGTGAGTGATCGTCGGTGATCTAGACCGAAGCCAGACGGAAGTCGGAGATCTGGGTATCGGGGGAGCCGGCGTCGGCGTAGTTGTCGGCGCCGCGCGCGCTGATGAACTGACGGAATGCGAAGGGCCGATACCGGGGTCCTTCCGGTGCCAACTCGGTGATCGGTTCGATGATCGCGTCACGATCCGGATTGAAGAAGTACGGGATGCTGATACGCGTACGTACGGTCATGGGGAGAACCCGATGCAGTGCTGCCCGGTAGCGGTCGTTGGTCCACACCTGCATGCAGTCGGCCAGGTTCACGACGATCGTTCCCGGGCGCGGTTCGACATCGATCCATCCGTGTTCGGCGGACTCCGCCTGGAGGCCGCCGACATCGTCTTGGATCAGCAGCGTGAGCAGTCCGAGGTCGGTGTGATGTCCGAGCGCCACCTCGCCGAGGTCCGCCAGACCATCACGCTCGTCCTCGGGAACCGGATCGTCGAGCGTGTAGTAGTTGAGCCGCATGTTGCTCGTGCGGCGATCGCCCCGATGCGCGGCAGCAGTCTCGTCCGACAAACCGAGCGCGGCGAAGACGAGTTCGGTGGTTCGTGCCGCGAGGTCGCTGCATGCGTCGTAGTGCGCGGCCATTGCCCCGCGGAATCCCTCGACACCGTCAGGCCAGCGGTTGTAGTGACCGGCCAAACCCTGCGTCGGATCGACGAAGTCGAAGACCTCCTTGTGATCGCGTCGACGCTTGGTCAGCTCGCGATCGTTGTATCCCAGCGGATTGGCCGCGTCACGACGGATCGTGCCCTTCACGGAACGGTCGGCGCCGAAGAACCGCTTCGACGCTTCGAAGGTCTCGTCGATGATGGGGTCGAGGCCGTGGCCGTCGAGGAGGAAGAACCCATGGTCCCGGCATGCGCGGTCGAGATCGGCGAGCGAGGTGGCTCCGGGGTTGTCGATGCTCACGACGGGCACGAGGTCCATGGGCGCAGAACCTAGTGGCGTGCCGGCGAACCGGCGAGTCGCTTCAGGGAGTAACGGCGTCGGCGGCGCCACCGTCGATTCGGTAATTGGCTCCGGTGATCGACGACGCGCGCTCGCTGGCGAGGAACGCCACGAGGTGCCCGACGTCTTCGGGTTCGGGGACACGACGGGTCGGGAGGTCCATGAACTCTTCGAAGACCAACGACTGCACCGACGCCCAATCAGTGGGCCGACCGAGCGTCTCGGCGCGCCTGGTGAACCGCTCGCGCACTTCGTCAGTCGCAATGATGCCCGGGCTCACCAGATTGACGGTGATACCGGTCCCGGCAAGCTCCTTGGCCAGCGAAGTCGTTATGCCCGGGAGCGCCCCTTTCGCCGCGTAGTACTGCGGCTGACGCGTCCCCGGCCGCAGCGTCCCGACGGTACCGATGAGGATCACCCGTCCCCACTGCCGTTCACGCATCGCCGGAGTGCACCGTCGGACGAGACGAATCGCGGAGAGGACGTTCTTGTTGTACGAGTCGAACCATGCCGTCTCATCAGTCGATTCAGCGAACCATGAGCCACCCTCGGCGAGGCCGTAGTTGGCCACCAGCACATCGATCGGCCCGACTTCAGCGACGAGCACATCGGCCGCAGCATCACTCAGCAGGTCGCCGACCACAGCGCGGGCGTTGCCTCCTGCGGCACGAATCTCGTCGGCGACCGTCTCGGCAGGGGCGAGATCGAACCCATGGACGATGAGGTTCGCGCCCTCGGCAGCGAGAACACGGGCAATGCCCCGGCCGGTACCGCGGTACGACGCGGTGACCAACACTGTCGTGCCGGCAAGTCCGAGATCCATTCGTCGGACTCTACGGCGTGACCCGCTGGCCGACCTGCGGACCGACGAATCACGTAGAACTGTCCCCGCGGTCCGGGCGCTCCATCGGATGCAGGCCCATGCGCTCGGCGAGCCGATCGGCTTCAGCTCGAGCGGCAATCGCGTCCTCTCCATCCGTCGACATACGAGCGACAAGATCGAGGGCGAGAACCCGCTGATGATTGTCACGGGCCTCCACCGTCGAGGCGAGCGCGAGTTGGAGGAGGCTCCGTCCGCCGGCTTCACCTTCGTCGAAGGCGAGCGCGACGATCTGGATCTGCAACGAAGCAGGAAAGTGGGTCGCATCGGACCAGGACAGGCGGGGATGGAAGCGCTCGACGAAAGCGCGCGCAGCACCGACATCTCCTACTGCCCGGTGGAGCGCCACCAGGTCGGAGAGTGCGTTGTCGGCTGAGGTGGCGTCACCGAGTTGCTGACTCGTCGCGATGCTCTGCGTCAATGCTTCGACGGCGAGCTCGATCTCTCCGAGCAGCCAACGCGTGCGCCCCAGGAGACGCAGCGTTCCAATTTCCTCGGCCACGAATCCAATGCTGCGTTCGGCGGCAAGGGACTTCTCCAAGCTTTCGATGGCACGGACAAATCCTCCATTCCGGAGCTCGACGAGGGCGAGGTTGCGGTGGGCGAGCCGAAAGACAAATGGATCGTTGTGGTCACGAAGGAGGTCGAGGGCTTCGCGGATCAGCTGCCCCTGCACCTCATGGTCACCGACGTACCCGGCGGCGAGTGCGAGGTTGTGAACGGCAATGCCCTCGGCCCAGGTGTCGCCCAAGGTGGCCAGCTCCTCACGTGCCTTACGCATGAGGGCAAGGCCGTCGTCGACGCGACCAGCGTAGGTAAACACCTGCCCGATGATCGAACGGGTGAGGGCCACAACGTGCGGATCGCTCCCCTCCACGGCCGCGAGGGCCCAGGACGCGATAGGCACCGATTCTTCGTGACGGCCGATCCGGGCGAGCAGCACCGCTTGGCGCGCACCGATTTGTGCGCGCAGGTCGAGCGCCGCATCGCCGGCCGCAGCGAGGGCACGGCCCAGTCGGGCTGCCGCGATCGCGTTGTCGCCCGTGATCAGCCAACCAAGAAAGAGATCGTTGGACAGGGCGAGTGCCGCGTGCGGATCGTTGAGGACCAACCAGTCAAAAACAAGGTCGATCACGGCCCGTTCATCGCGCAATTTCGCCAACCATCCGGATTGGTTCGAGGTGCGCATGCCCTGCGAGCACTGCTTCGCCATTGTCGCCACCCACGTGGCGAGAGCGGACCGGATAGTGGCTGTCCGGCCGGCTTCGTCGGCACGATCGTTGGCAAAGACCCGGACGCTGTTCAGCACGCGATAGCGCGACGTTCGCCCGCTCCGGTCGGTGATCACGAACGAGCGATCCGCCAGCTGGGTGAGCAGATCGACGATCTCGTCGACGGCTACTCCAACCGCGGGCGCAACGACTTCAAGAGCTTCGAGGGTCGCCCCTTCGGGAAACGCGGCCACGATCTGCAGGAGCAACTGCGTGTCGGGGAACAGCAGCTCATAGCTCCAGCCGATGGCATTGGACAGTGTCGAGTGCCTTCGGGAACGGCGGGTGCTCCGATCGGCGAGGATGTCGAACCGGTCATGAAGACGTTCGGCAATCTCGTTCACGCTGAGCACCCCGCAACGCCGCGCCGCCAACTCGATGGCAAGTGGGAGATCGTCGAGCTCGGCACAGATCTCTTCCGCAGACCGGAGGGTGGCGGCATCGAACACAATGCGCGGGTTCATCTCGGCAACTCGGAGGACAAACAGCTCCAACGCGCCGGCTCGGGGGAGCGGCTGTAGCGGCCACACCATCTCACCGGGGACTCCGAGAGGACGTTGGCTGGTCGCCAAGACGGTGAGTGAAGGGCAGTTTTCGAGCAACTCCCGGATGACGGACGCCGGACCGTCACCGAGGTGTTCGCAGTTGTCGAGCACCAGCAACATGTCTGCCCCTTGGAGGCGCGCACACAAGCTGGCGAGCGGCCGATCGAGAGGTGCGCGCAGGGCCGCGGCGATCGACTCGGCGACCAGGTCAGGGCGGGTCGTCGGCTCGAGCGGCACGAACCAGACGCCGTGGGCTCGGGTCATCCGGCTGGCCAGTTCGACCGCAAAATGCGTCTTGCCGACCCCGGCCGGTCCACTGACGGTCACCAGTTGGTGGCGAGCCAACATCGTCTGGACCGCTTCTCCGTCGGCATCTCGGTGGACCAGACGCGAAGTCGGCTGGTACACGTTCCCGATCGTTGGAATCGGAGCGAGGTCGTCTGCGGCGGGTTGACCCGAAGGCGGACCGCTCCCGAGGAGCGACGGGTCTTGACGGAGCACCCCGGCTTCGAGTTCCTGCAGACGTAGGCCCGGTTCCATGCCCAGTTCGTCCACCAGCCGACCGCGGATGCGGCGGTACGCGCCGAGCGCGTCTGCCTGTCGGCCCAACGCGGCATAGGCCCGCATCAGCAGTTCATACAGCGGTTCGCGCAAGGGATGCTGTGCAGCGAGTTCTTCGAGCTCCGGCAGATGCTCGAGGACGTGGCCGGCGGTCAGCTCGAGCCGAAGCACGTCCTCCGTCGCACCGAGGCGGAGCTCATCCCAACGCGCCGCCGCGCCAAGCGTGAAGGGCGCGTCACCGAGGCCGCCGAAGGGGGATCCGCGCCATCGGCTGAGCGCGTCGGCAAAGACCTTGGCCGCCCCTCGCTGGTCGACGTCGGAGGTTCGGCGGGCGGCGGCGATGAGCCCCTCGACGGCCAACGCGTCGACGCCAGCCGGATCGATGTCCAGGACGTAACCCGGGCGCGTGGCACGAACGACATCGCGACCAAGAACTTGGCGGAGTTGGGACACCCGCACTTGGAGCGCGTTGAGAGCGTTCGCCGGCGCGGCGGCACCCCAGACGTCGTCGATGAGCTGATCCACGGGAACGACACTTCCCGCGTCGAGCGCGAGGCGGGCGAGAACAGCTCGCGTCCGCACGCCAGGCACATCGATC
>JANPDB010000285.1:0-2698 GCA_031431255.1 Acidimicrobiia bacterium
CTTGATTCGGCACACCATGACGCTTCGGAATAGGTTCTCGCCCCCATGGCTGCATTCCCTGGACGTATTGGCCGCACGCTGAGCGAATCCGAGCCGTACTGGCCCGACGCGCCGCGACCTCCGCGTGGGGGACCGAACATCCTCGTGGTGCTCTTCGACGACGTGGGATTCAGTGACTTCGGCTGCTACGGCTCGGAGATCGACACGCCGACTATCGACGCGATCGCCGCCCGCGGTGTGCGGATGACGGGTTTTCATACGACGGCGATGTGTTCGACCACACGTGCCGCGCTACTGACCGGTCGCAATCATCACTCGGTCGGGATGGGCTGTCTGGCGAACTTCGACTCGGGCTTTCCCGGCTACCGGGGCAAGATCGCCCTCTCCGCTGGAACCCTTGCCGAGATGCTGCGCCCGCACGGGTACCGCAACTACATGCTCGGCAAGTGGCACGCCACTCCCACCACGGAGTCGGGCCCGACCGGCCCGTTCGACGGCTGGCCGCTGGGCCGCGGCTTCGATCGGTTCTACGGGTTCCTCGATGCCGAAACGGACCAGTACTCGCCAGAACTCGTGCAGGACAACACCCACATCACGGCGCCCGGCACCTACGAGTCGGGCTATCACCTCACTGAGGATCTCTTCGACGCCGCGATCCGCATGATTGCCGACCACGAGGCCGGGGCGCCGGCTCAGCCTTGGCTCTGCTGGGTCGCGCTCGGTGCCTGTCATGCGCCACACCAGGTGCCCCGGTCGTTCATCGACAAGTACGAGCCGGTGTTCGCCAAGGGCTGGGATGCTACGCGCGCTGATCGTCTTGCCCGGCAGAAGGCTGCCGGCATTGTGCCGGCGAACACCGAACTCCCGCCGCGCAACGATTGGGTCAAGCCGTGGGACGAGTGCACAGAGGACGAGCGAAAGGTGTTCGTCCGACTCCAGGCCGTTTACGCGGGAATGCTCGACCATTCCGACCTGCACCTGGCCCGTCTGATCGCTCACCTCGACGTATCCGGTCAGCTCGACGACACGCTGATCCTCGTGCTTTCCGACAACGGCGCCAGCCAGGAAGGCGGACCCCAGGGCTTCATCAACGCGCTCGGGCCCTACAGCGGGATCCCGGAGCCCATGGAGGAGAAGCTCGCCCGACTCGACGACATCGGCGGCCCCGACACCCATACGAACTTCCCGTGGGGATGGGCGATGACTGCGAACACGCCGCTGAAGCGGTACAAGCAGAACACCCACGGTGGCGGCATCCGCGATCCGCTGGTGATCTCGTGGCCCTCCGGGCTGGCCGCCCGCGGTGAGGTGCGCGATCTGTTCTGCCATGCCAGCGATCTCACCCCGACACTGCTCGACGTCGTCGGCATCACCGCGCCCGACGTCATCGACGGCACCGAGCAGCAACCGATCGAGGGGACGAGCTTCGCTGCGTCACTGCACGACGCGAGTGCAACGAGTCCGAAGCAGGTCCAGTACTTCGAGATGTTCGGTCACCGCGGACTCTGGCAGGACGGGTGGAAGGCCGTGGCCTACCACGCGCCGGGAACACCCTTCGACGACGACCGGTGGGAGCTGTACCACCTCGACTCGGACTTCTCCGAGAACAACGACCTCGCGGCGGCCCAACCGGAGCGGCTCGATGCGATGAAAGCCGAGTGGTGGCGTCAGGCCGAAGCGCACCAGGTCTTACCGCTCGACGACCGATTCGCGCCGCGGTTCGCCGAGAATGCGGAGCGCCACACCGGCGACCGCACGCTCTTCACGTTCTGGCGGGGTATGGGGCATGTGCCCTCCGACGTCGCCCCCGACGTCCGCAGCCGCAGCTACACCATCACCGCCCACGTGGACATCCCCAGGGACGGAGCGGAGGGCGTGTTGCTCTCGCACGGCGACAAGACGAGTGGCTACAGCCTCTACGTGAAGGACAGACACCTTGTCCACGACCTCAACATCGGGGGCAGTCATCAGGTCGTCACCTCCGACCGCCCGGTACCTCGCGATTGGTCAGGCACGCTCGGGTTCCGCATGACCCGCGAGGGACTTGCGGGCACCGGCACATTGCTGATCGACGGTGAAGTAGCCGGGCAGATGACGAGTCGCGGGATGTTCAACGTGGTCATCTCCTGGTCGGGCCTCGACATCGGTCTCGATCGCGGGACCACGGTCGGTGACTACCCGAGTCCGTTCGTCTTCACCGGCGGACTCTCCAAGGTCACGGTCACGTTGGGCGATGACCAGGCGCTCGACCACGCCGCGGTCGGCCGCACCACGATGGCGCGTGAATAGCCGGCACGTTCCGACGGAGAGCGCGGCGCTGCGTCAGGTGTGCGACGACGTTGTTGCCGGCGTGTACGCACGTGTGGCCTTCGCCGCATAGAGCGCGGTGTCGGCTCGCTGCATGAGACTCGACGGTGTGTCATCCGGTTCGCTCAATGCAACACCGACACTCGCCTGCGCCAGCCCATCCGGTAGCCCCTGCACGTACTGCCCACGGATCGCGTCGTGGATGCGCTCGGCGATCGACCGGGCTTCTGCTTCGTCCAGAACCGGGTCTAGGAGAACCACGAACTCGTCTCCGCCGACCCGCGCCGCGTGGTCTCCCGGTCGGGCGGTGTGTCGAATTGCCTGCGCGGCGGCGACGAGCAGGCGATCACCGACGGCGTGACCGAAGGTGTCGTTGACTTCCTTGAACCGA
>JANPDB010000286.1:0-6021 GCA_031431255.1 Acidimicrobiia bacterium
GGCCCGGTCGACGATGTAGACGAAGCCGTCGTCGTCGATCCTGGCGATGTCACCGGTGTTGAACCAGCCGTCGCGGATCGCGTCGGCGGTCGCCTCGGGCTTGTTCAGGTACCCGCGGATGACCGCCGGACCGCGCACACAAAGCTGACCCGGTTGCCCCGCCGGGACGGTGTTCCCGTCCTCGTCGACGAGCTTGCCCTCGAACGTCGGCATGAGCGGGCCGCACGACGACGGCTTGGCGAGGAAGAACTCGGCGGAGTTCGCGGTGACGATCCCGCAGGTCTCGGTGAGCCCGTAGCCGGTCGACGGCTGGACACCTTCGAGTGACTTGTCGATCTTCTCGACGAGGTCGGCCTGGAGGGCCGCACCGCCGCCACCCATCGCGGCGACCGACGACAGATCACGCTTCTCGAAGTCGGGATGGGCGAGAAGCTCACGGCTCATCGTCGGCACACCGGAGAAGTTGGTGACCCGCTCACGCTCGATCAGCTCGAGGGCGCGTCCCGGATCCCACTTGTAGGTGAAGACGACCTTCGCCCCGGTGAGGGTCGCCGGCTGGAGCAGGCAGTTGTTCGCCGTCACGTGGAACAGCGGGGTCGGGGCCATGAAGGCCGCCGGGTAGGGTGAGGGCGTCTCCGTCTTCCCCTCGGCGGCGAGCCGCCGAGCCTTGGCCAGAGCGGTGGCATTGCCCCAGAAGGCCAGATGCATGAGGTTCGTGACGCAGCCGCGGTGGGTGAGTTCGGCGCCCTTGGGGAAGCCGGTCGTCCCTGAGGTGTAGAAGATGCACGCGTCGTCGTCGGGATCGATCGTGGCCTCGGGCAGCGCGGCGGGGGCACTGGCGGCAGCGGTGACGTCGGCCCAGGCGATCGCTCCAGCCAGTGCGGAGTCCGTTCGAACGGCGATGAGTGCCATGTGGTGGTGGGCACGGACGGCGTCGAGGTGGGGAGCGACCCGGGCGAGACGCTCGCCGTCGGCGATCAGCACCTTTGGCGACGAATCGATGAGCCCGTACTCGAGCTCCGCTCCGGTCCACCAGGCGTTGACGCCGACCACGGCAGCACCGGTGGCGAGGGTCGCCCAGTAGGAGACGACCCACTCGGGGTAGTTGCGCATGGCAATCGCCACGCGGTCGCCCGATCCGACACCGTGGTCGTTGCGCAGATGGGCGGCGAGCGCGCGGACCTGGACGGCGATCTCGGCGTAGGTGTAGCGCTCGTCCTCGTAGACGATGTAGTCCTTGTCGCCGTAGGCGGTGGCGATTTCCCACACCGACCGCATGTTCGGCGGCGCTCCCACGAACCCCTTCATCGGGATCCCGCCCACGGTGATGTCGGTCATGGCGAATGGTGCGCCGGGGGAGGTCAGCTCCGACCAGACGGCCTTCAGGTGGTCAATCACGCCGAAGGTTGTAGTGCAGATCCACGGCGTCTGTGAACTCGGGCACGTCAATCGGAGTGGGCCAGCTGGCTCGCAACGGCCGGGAAACACCCGATTTCCCGCGTCGAGCTGGCCCGAGCGAGTGAGCTGGCCCACGAGAAAAGTCTCGATCAGCGGCCGACGACGTCGAGCAGCTCGTTCACTGTGGGATCGACAGCGAGTCGAGTGCAGTTCGCCAGCCGCTCGGCGGCATACGCGTCGTAGTCGATCGCCGGTTCGACGCTGATGGCCGACTGCACCAGCGCCCAGAGTCCCTCACGGCATTCGCTGACGATCTTCATCAGCGCGAGCTCCGCCCGAGCTGTGTCGGTCACGGTGTCGAAGGCGCCGGCGAGAACAACCCGATCGAGGTACTCGTCGAAGCCGCAGTTGACCGAGAGGTTCGCGAGGTCGAACATCGCGTTGTTCATCCCTGCGTATTCGTAGTCGATCAACCACACGCGGCCAGAGGGGGTGAGGAGCACATTCGCCGGCAGGAGGTCGTTGTGGCACAGCGTCGATCGCAGCGTCGCCGGATCGAAGGCGGCCTCGATCCGTGAGGTCGTGTGGAGCAGATCGTCGAGGGACTCGTGGTCGCGACCGTGGGAGCGGGCGTCGCGGGCGTGCTGGCGGATCACGTCGAAGATCGGGAATGCGAACGGGACCGGTTCGAGGTGATGAAGGACTCGCACCGCATTGACGACCTCGCGGAGGACGGCCGGCTCACGAAGGTCCTCGGCACTCGCCGTCCGAGCGTCGACGAACTCGCAGATCACCGTGCCAAACGCGGGTAGCTCGCACAACGTCATCGGTCCGATACCGGCGCGGGCCGCGGCGACGGTGATGGCCGCTTCGGCGCGCCGGTTGATGCCCAGCATCTCGGTCTGCGCGCCAGGCACGCGCACGACGTAGGAACCGTGCACGGTGGTGACCCGAAGGCTCCTATTGGTGATGCCGCCCTCGAGGGCGGTGACCTCGGTGATCGCATCGTGCCAGCCCGGCACCGATTCGAGGATGATGCGGAGGTCGTGGTCGTCGTTGCTCGTGGTCATCTCACGCCTTCACACGGGTCGAGGTCGGGTCGTACAGCGGTCGCAGCGACACCTCGGCCCCATAGCGCTCAGTCGCGACCTCCAGCTCGTAGGTCCCCGAGAGAAGCCATTCCGCGGTGACTTCCTGCGGGTGACGCACGTAGCCCATGCCGATCGACCGACCGATGGTGTAGCCGCAGCCACCGCTGCTCAGCCATCCGACCCGTTCACCGTCGCGGTAGATCGTCTCGCGACCTAGCAGCACGACATCACGGCCGACTGTCTCGGGGTCGATGCTGAAGGTGGCGAGCATCTTCTTCACTCCTTCGGCTCGCTGCCGGGCAATGGCGGCCTGCCCCCGGAACTCCACGCCACTCCCCTTCTTCACCGCCCACCCGAGGCCGGCCTCGACAGGTGTGTGGTCCGGTCCGATGTCGGAGCCCCAAGCCCGGTAGCCCTTCTCCAGCCGGCACGATTCGATGGCCCGGTAACCGGCGTTGACGAGACCGTGAGACCGGCCGGCGCCGACCAGTGCGTCGTAGACCGCTGCCGCGTCATCGACGCTCACGTGCAACTCCCAGCCGAGTTCTCCGACGTAGGTGATCCGCAGGGCCTTCACGGACGCGCCGGCGATGGTGATGACGCGCATCGTGCCGAATGGGAACGCCGAACCGGAAACGTCGTGGGTCGTGACCGCTTCGAGGATGAGGCGGCTGTTCGGGCCCATCAGCGACAGCACCGTCGACGACGCCGTGACATCGGCGAGGTCGACCGAACCGTCGGTCGGGATGGACCGGGCGATCCAATCGAAGTCGTGGACGGCGAAGCCGGTGCCGGTGATGAGATAGAACGCGTCCTCGTCGGTCCGGCACACCGTGAGATCACACTGGATGCCACCTCGGTCGTCGAGCATTTGGGTATACGTGAGCGAGCCCACGGGCTTGTCGACATCGTTCGAGCACATCCAGTTCAGCGAAGCCAATGCGCCGGATCCGCGCAGGGTGAACTTGGCGAACGAGGTCTGGTCGAACAGCGCAACGGTCTCACGGACGGCGCGGTGCTCTCGACCGACCGCAGCGAACCAATTCGGCCGTTCGTAGGTGTACGTATCGATTGGACGTTCACCGTGTGCTGACGACGCGAACCAGTTCGGCCGCTCCCATCCGAGCTTCTCGCCGAAACAGGCACCGGCGGCGCTCAGGCGGTCGTAGAGCGGGGATCGCTTGGCCGGCCGGGCACTCGTGTACTCCTCGTGCGGCCACGCCATCGTGTAGTGCCGGGCGTAGGCCTCGAGCGTTCTGCTTCTGACCCACGCGGTATCACGGTGCACGTCACCGAACCGACGGAGGTCGACGACCCACAGGTCGTAGGGCGCGATGCCGTCGGACACCCATTCGGCGAGGGCCATCCCGGCGCCCCCACCCGCCGCGATACCGAAGGCGTTGAAGCCGGCGCCGACGAAGAAATTCCGCAACTCGGGAGCTTCGCCGAGGATGAAGTTCCCGTCCGGAGTGAAGCTCTCGGGACCGTTGATGAGGGTGTTGATCCCGACGTCACGCAGCGACGGGACGCGCCCGCACGCCAACTCCATCGTTGGGGCGAAGTGATCGAAGTCCGGCTCGAGGAGCTGGAACTGGAACGGCCGAGGTATCCCGTTCACCGCCCAAGGAATCGGGTTGGGCTCGTACCCGCCCATTACGAGCCCACCCACCTCCTCCTTGTAGTACGTGAGGCGATCGGGGTCGCGCAGGGTCGGCAGGTCGCGGGGAACACCCATCGGTTCGGTGATCACGTATTGGTGTTGCACGGGAACGAGCGGCTCGTTGACGCCAACCGTTGCACTCAGTGCCCGAGTCCACTGTCCAGCACAGACGACGACCTTCTCGCATTCGATCCGCCCGCCGTCGGTGACGACGGCGCGGATCACCCCATCGACGATCTCGATCGAGAGCACCTCGGTGTCCTCGCAGATCGTCACTCCGGCACTTCGGGCGCCCCTCGCGAGCGCCATCGTGATGTCGCTCGGGTTGGCCTGGCCGTCGGTGGGCAGAAACGCCGCGCCGACGACGTCATCGACCTCGATCAGCGGCCACAGGTCCTGCGCTTCCTTGGGCGACAGGAGGTCCATGTGGAGACCGAAGCTCGTCGCAGTCGTCGCCTGGCGCTTCACCTCAGTCCAGCGTTCGGTGTTGCAGGCGAGACGCAGACCGCCGTTCATCTTCCAACCGGTCGCCTGCCCGGTCTCCTCCTCGAGGCGCCGGTAGAGCGCCACCGACTCACCCAGGAGCTGGGTGATGTTCGCGCTCGAGCGAAGCTGACCGACGAGGCCGGCGGCATGGAACGTGCTGCCCGACGTGAGGCGGTGCTTCTCGACGAGCACGGTGTCGGTGTGCCCGAGCTTCGCGAGGTGATACGCGGTGGAGCATCCGACGATGCCGCCGCCGATCACCACGATGCGGGCAGACGTCGGCGGCACAGCCATGTGGTGATTGTCTCACGGGCGGGCTTCGGCCGCCGCTCCCCGTCGTTGGGCGGCCCGTCGGGTTCCGTTTGCGCGGCGGGGCCCGTAGCATGACCGGTTCCTTCTCGCTCGACCTTCAAGGAGTCCAAGACATGAGCACCATCTCCCTCGGCGGAAACCCCGCGCACACCTCCGGTGAACTGCCCGCGGTCGGAGCCGACGCTCCTCAGTTCACGCTCGTCAAAGGCGATCTGTCGACGCTGTCGAACAGCGACCTGGCCGGCAAGAAGGTCGTGCTCAACATCTTCCCCAGCGTCGACACCGCCGTGTGCGCCACCAGCGTTCGCAAGTTCAACGCTGCTGCGTCCAGCCTGGAGAACACCGTGGTCGTCTGCGTTTCCGCCGACCTGCCCTTCGCCCAGGGCCGCTTCTGTGGAGCCGAGGGCCTCACGAACGTCGTCACGGCGAGCGTGTTCCGCTCGCCCGCATTCGGCGCCGACTACGGCGTGACGCTGACCGACACCAAGCTCCAGGGACTCCTGGCACGCGCCGTTGTCATTCTCGATGAGGCGGGCAAAGTCGTGCACAGCGAATTGGTCGCGGAGATCGCCACCGAACCGAACTACGACGCAGCCATCGCGGCGCTGCAGTAGCCACCCACGGCGGGGTCGGGGGTGATGCGGTGACGAACGTCCTGCTGATCACCCTCGACCAGTTCCGCGGCGACTGCCTGTCCGCGGCGGGACACCCCATCGTCCGGACGCCGGGGCTCGATCGACTCGCCGCCGAAGGGGTGTCGTTCCGGCGACATTTCAGCCAGGCGGCGCCATGTGCGCCCGGTCGAGCGGCGCTGTACACCGGCACCTATCAGTTCAACAATCGGGTAGTCGCCAACGGAACGCCCCTCGACCGTCGCTTCGACAACGTGGCACTGGCCGCGCACCGCGGTGGCTACCGACCCGCGCTCTTCGGCTACACCGATCAGGGCATCGATCCACGCAACGCCGCTGGCCCTCACGACCCCCGCCTATCCACCTATGAGGGCGTGCTGCCCGGCTTTGACGTCGAGCTCGACCTCACTGGCGAGGCCTCTCCCTGGATCGACGCACTCCG
>JANPDB010000287.1:0-1863 GCA_031431255.1 Acidimicrobiia bacterium
AGCGGCAAGGTGCTGAAAAAGGATCTGCGAGCGCCGTTCTGGGAAGGCCGCGCCCGCCAGATCAACTAGTTCGTCGCTGGAGGGTTTGGAACATTCGAAGCTCTGGGCGCTACAAAGTCTCCAAACCTCGGCTGCCCGTCCTCTGCGTAGAGTTCCACTGTGAAGCTGCCTCCGATCCGCTACGTCCATACCGACGACGGCGTATCGCTGGCCTACGCGATGTTCGGCGACGGGCCGCCGCTGATCTATGCGTTTGCCGGTCCGGCATTGTCGAACTTCGAGCACGAGTGGAGCCATCGCGGTCTCGTCGAGCAGTACGAGGCGTTAGCCAGGGAACGTACGGTCATTCGCTTCGACCGGCGCAACTGCGGACTCTCGACGAGGCACGTCGCTGACGTCAGCCCCGAGGCGCATCTTCGAGACCTGCTCTCCCTTCAGGACCATCTCGGCTTCGAGCAGGTTGCTCTGCGGATTCACGGCAGCGCATCGATCGCGCTGCGCTACGCGGCGGCACATCCGGACCGCGTGTCGAGCCTGATTCTTTCGAGCCCGTCGGTGATCGTCGCCTCGCCCGACCGGTCCCCGTCCGTGGGTGGACGCCTGTTGACGATCGCCGCACAGACGGACTGGCGACTCTTTGCGCGGCTGTTCGCGATCAGCCTCACCGGGTGGGACGGTCCCGAGACGGCTTGGTTCACCGCGCTCGTCGAGTCCGCCGATGCCAACGACTTCTTCCGAACCGTCGGCGCACTCGCTGGCGACGACGTCTCCGACGTCCTTTCGGAGGTGCGATGTCCGGTTCTCATCGTGCAGAGGCGCGAGGCACCCAACTACTTCTTCGACAAACTCGACCTCGAACAACATCTCGCGGACTCGCGGCTGCTAACCCGGGATCTGCGCGAATCGCGACTGGTGATTCTCGAAGGCTCGAGCATGATGATCACGAGCGACCCTGCGTCAACTGCCGCAGTCATCGGCTTCCTGCGCGACGTCGACAGCCCACGGCACGAAGCGGTCGGATCGGACGACTACACCGATCGGGCGGGCGCGGACCAACGCCGTGGCACGGTCACCATTCTCGGCGCCGTCGGCTTTATGACCGCAGACGGAAGACGCGTCGAGTTGGGCAGCGCCGGACAGCGTCGTCTCCTGGCGGCGCTGGCCATCGCCGGTCGGAACACCGTCCGCGCCGAGTTGCTGGGAGAGATGCTCGATCTCCGCGGTTCTGCGCTGCGAACGGCGTTGTCCCGGCTCCGGGCGCGTGTCGGCGACGATGCAATCGCCACTGAAGCCTCCGGATATCGCATCGACGCGAATCTCGACGCAACGCGGTTCGAACAACTCGTCACCACGACCAACACCGGGGCCGAACGACTGAACGACCTCGAAACGGCACTCGTGCTGTGGAACGGCAGCGCGCTCGATGAGTTCAGCCATGAGCAGTGGGCCCAGGTCGAAGCCGCGCGGCTGGAGGAGCTCTTCCGGGTCGCCATCGAAGACCGGGCCGAACTCCTGATCGCGCTCGGGCGCAGCGCCCAGGCGGTCTCTGCCCTGGAAGCCTTCGTCGCAGCGAACCCGCACCGCGACCGCCCTCGCAGCTTGCTGCTCCAGGCGCTGGCGTGCGAAGGACGCCAGGCCGACGCGCTGCGGGCATATCAGAGCTATCGGAAGCTCGTGGTCGAGGAGACCGGCACCGAGCCATCGCGCAACGTGCAAGCCGTCGAGCGACGTATCGCATCCGCCGACGGCGACGAACGTCTCGAGGTCATCGAGCACCTTCGCTCGGTTGGCCACTGGAAGGACAACGCCGGATCCTGATGCAAGCCGTCTGACGTCGTGCGTCGCTGACGGTCAGCCTGTAAC
>JANPDB010000288.1:0-3517 GCA_031431255.1 Acidimicrobiia bacterium
CAGTTGAAGCCGCCGCCAGGCTTGGTGAGGTAACGGGCGAGGTCGGGTCGCCGGGCGAGCTCAGCGACCACGCCGCGAAGACGCTTGTCCACGTCATTCGTCGTCGTTGCCTGGAGGGTCGAGCCGAACCACTTCACGGGAATGAGAGTCTTCGCCACTTCACTCCGCGAGCCTCCGTACATTGCCCGGAAGAACGACTCGTTGCGGAGTCGGCCCGGGTCCTCGTCGTTGCCCGGCGTACGAACCGGACATCCCCGTGGATAGGGGATGGAGAACTGGTCGCCCATCGTGGCGATCGACATCCGGTCCTGGACCGTACCTGCGGTTCGCGCTTCGGCGACGGGGAGCTCGCGACCGCGGACCACGAGTTCCCCTGCCGGTCCGACACCAACCGTCGAGGGGTACGCCGAGGCCAGCCGACCGATGAGCTCGGCCCGACTCAACCCACCATCTGCGGTGGCCGGCGGCACCGGACCGACGGCAACCGACACCAGAACCGCAGCAAGCGTCCCGAACCCGATGCGCGCAAGCCGTCCTCTGTGTGGACGGAGCGACAACCGGCTCATCGCTGGTCGCGCGTCAGCACCAGCCCGACGCGGTCTGGAGCGACGACGAGTGAACGGCCCGACACACCGGTCGCGAGCAGTGCCGCCGCCCCGGCATCGCGGACCGCGGATGCGACGCCGACGTGACACGTGGCCAGCAGTGTAGGGCCCGCGCCCGACCAGGTTGCACCGAGGGCACCGGCCTCGACGAGGGCAGTCAGAACCTGCGTGGACTCGGGGAAGAGCGGTGTTCGCTGCGCTTGGTGCAGGCGATCGTCGAACGCCCCTCGAACCAACCGGCGGTGGTCGGCGAAACCGGCGATCAGAGCTCCCATCCGGGAGAGGTTGAACACGGCGTCGGGGAGAGGTACCGCCTCCGGCAACGCCTGGCGTGCGTCCTTCGTCGACAGATGCCGTTCCGGGATGACCACGACGAAGGTCAGCGCCGGGTCAAGCGGGAGGCGACTGGCGACCACGCGGCCGTCGATGATCGCCCCGGTGACGAAGCCACCCAGCACGCACGCCGCAGCGTTGTCGGCGTGGCCCTCGAGCAGTCCGACGAAGCTCAGTGGGTCGGGATGTCCGCACGCCGCGACGATGCCGACGGCGAGCGCCGCCGAGGAGCCGAGGCCACGCGCCACAGGGACATCGCTCTTGATGTCAATGCGAAGACGGTCGTGGCCGAGCACCTGGCGGGCAAGCTTGGCGGCGAAGTGGTTGCTGTTGAGCGGAAACGACGAGCCCTCGCCCGTAACCGTGAGGTGGAGCCGGTCCGATGGCGTGACCGTGACCTCGGTCCACAGTTCAAGCGCGACGCCGAGCGTGTCAAAACCGGGACCGAGGTTGGCCGAAGATGCGGGTACCCGAGCGTGCACGGAGTCGCTCTACTGCGGCCGCGGACGCAGCGCTTCGAGCTCTTCGACCGTCATCAGCACTTCACGGGCCTTGGAGCCGGTCGTCGGTCCGACAACGCCGCGTGTCTCGAGAAGGTCCATCAGACGGCCGGCGCGAGAGAAGCCGACCCGAAGCTTGCGCTGCAGCATCGAGGTAGACCCGAACTGGCTGCGCACAACGAGCTCCATCGCCGCGTCGAAGAGGTCGTCGTCGTCCTCGTCGCCCCCGTCGGCGCCCGACGAGGTGAGCGGACTGCCGCTGAGTTCGCGCACACCGCCGTAGTTGAACGCCGACGGAGCACCGGGGCCGGACACCACTCCGGACGAGCCGAAGACCGCGTCGGGCGAAGGCTCCAGCAGGGGTCCGGGAGCACGCTGACCGACGAAACCGGTGGTGTGCTCCTTCGCCCCCATGTCGTCATCGGCGTCGATCGCCGGAGCAGACGACGGTCGCGACTCGGCGACCTGTTTGCCCTGGCGGTTCCAGAAGTTCACGATGCCGCGGACTTCCTCCTCGCTGACGAAGTTGCCCTGCACGCGCGTGGCCACGTTGGATGAAACCGTGAGCATCAGCATGTCGCCCTGCCCGATGAGTCGCTCCGCCCCCGGCTGATCGATGATGACGCGCGAGTCGGTAAGCGAGGACACGGCGAACGCGAAACGCGAGGGCACGTTCGCCTTGATCAGACCGGTGATGACGTTGACCGATGGGCGCTGCGTGGCGATCACCAGGTGGATCCCGACGGCACGTGCCTTCTGGGCGATGCGGCATATCGCCTCTTCGACATCGCGTGCCGCAACCATCATGAGGTCGGCGAGCTCGTCGACGACAACGAGGATGTAGCTGAGCTTCTCGTGCTTGACCGGTGGGAGTCCGATCCCGCCGGCCGGGTCGTCGGCATAGGGGTCGTCGAGATCGCCTCGCGCGACCGCGTCGTTGTAGCCGCCGATGTCACGGAAGCGCAGACGCGCCAGCATCTCGTAGCGGCGCTCCATCTCGTCGACCGCCCACGCCAAGGCGTTCGACGCCTTCTTGGGGTTCGTGACGACCGCGGTCAGGAGGTGCGGGAGCCCGTTGTACTGCGAGAGCTCGACCATCTTCGGGTCGATGAGGATCATGCGCACCTCATCGGGAGTGGCCCGCATGAGGATCGAGGTGAGGAGCGAATTGATGCAGCTCGACTTACCCGACCCGGTCGTGCCGGCCACCAGCACGTGCGGCATCTTGCCGAGGTCGACCGTGACCGGCCGGCCGTCGATGTCGCGACCGATAGCGACCGTAAGCGGGCTTACGGCCTTGCGTGCTTCCGGCGTGAAGAGCACATCACCGACGGCTACGAGTTGGCGTTGCTTGTTTGCGACTTCGACCCCGATGGCCGACTTGCCAGGGATGGGAGCGAGGATGCGGACATCGGCGGTGGCCATCGCATACGCGATGTCCTTGTGGAGCGCGGTGACCTTGGCCACCTTCACCCCGGGCCCTAGCTCGAGCTCGTAGCGAGTGACCGTGGGGCCCACGGTCATCCCGATGAGGCGCGTCTCCACGCCGTGCGCGGCGAGCGCCTCTTCCAGCACACGGCCGGCCAGCTCGACCGCCCTTTTGTCGATCTCGACGGCCTTGCCCTTCTTCAGAAGCGCGCTCGGCGGGAGCTTCCACACGACGGCCGGCTTCGCCTTCGGCCCGAGACCCGGCAGTGGCACCGCGGCGACGACGGGCTGTTCGTCGGTCCAGACAGGCTCCGGCGGAAGGGTGACCTCGACCGGTTTCGGGGTCGCGGCCTCGACAGCGGCATCTTCCGCCGCGGCCAGATCGATCACCGGTTCTGCCGACGGCTTCTTGCGCACCCGCTTGGGCTTCACCGGTTCAACGACGTCTTCGACGGCGTCGGGCGCGTCGTCGATCAGGTCGTCCACGAGGTCGTCGTAGCCGGGCTGGAAGTAGTCGCCGTCGGACTTCGGATCACGCCAAAGAGCACCCGCCTCGCGACCCGGATGGGTGAGGCGCCTCTCGCGCATCGAGATGCGCGCTGGGGACGTGGGATGGCGGTCCCGGGCCGAGGAGCGTTCCTCTCGTTCGGA
>JANPDB010000289.1:0-2022 GCA_031431255.1 Acidimicrobiia bacterium
TACCACGCCGACCGCATCTTCAACGACCTGGCCGCGGCCCAGAACGGAGCCGTAGCCCGGTCCCAGTTGCTTGCCGCCGGTGTCGCTCCCCACACCGTCGACCGTCGCCTCGCCGCGGGAGTCTGGCGCACCATCGCGCCCGCCGTCTTTACGGCGGCGTCCGTCGAACCCACGTGGCGAACGATGGCGACGGCCGCGCTGTTCGAAGCCCATCAGGATGCCGTTCTGGCCGGGCGTACGGCTCTCGCCATGCACGGACTCGATGTCGCGCTGCACCCCGATCGACCTCCAACGCTGCTGGTGCCGCACGCGAAGACCCACGAGAGCGCCATCGCCGAGATCCGTCAGGTGAAGCACTGGCCTGGTGACGAGATCGAGACGCTTCGGCCGGCCCTTGCCGTCCCGGGCGCGTCGCCGGTGCGGGCCACCAGTCCGGCGCGGTCCCTCGTCGACCTGAGCGTGTGGACACCGCCGTCGCAGTGGGACCAGTTCGAGCGGATTCTCGACGCCGCCCACCGACGACGGATCGCGTCGTATGACGACGTCCTGCGCAGCGTTGATCAGGCCCGACTGCTTCGCCGACGAGGCCTCCGACGCCTCGCGGCGCTCTTGGCAACGCGTGCCGGGCGACAGATGATCGACGCAGCGAGCGAGCTCGAAGCCCTGGCCCGCCGCCGGTTCGAGCGCTACGGCGTCGGGTCACTGGTTGAGTTCGAGGTCGCGCACCCTGCGTTTCCCGGGACGAACAGGCGCGCCGACGCCGTCTGTCGGCCGACCAAGGTGATCTTCGAGTTCGACAGCCGCGCCTTTCACCTGCTCGATGCCCAGTTCGCCATGGACCGCGCCCGTGATGCCCGGTCGGCCGAACTCGGCTGGACGACGATCCGCTTGACGTGGACCGACTTCACCGTCAACGATGCCGCCACGCGGACGCGGGTGCGGCGCATGTGCGGTCTCGACGGCGGACTCCGTCCGGCGACGTGATCGACGCGAACGGCCGAGCGGGGGACAGTGCGCCGGGTTGCGTCGTGCGGACTTGGTTGCGGGGGCGGACCAGTTGCGGCTGAACACCTCCCAGCGGCGTTCGGAGGTGTTCAGCCCCCATATATGGGGGCAACCTCTCTCCCAACGCACTCGGGCTAGTTGATGCGGCGGGAGCGGCCTGCCCAGTACGGCTCGCGGAGGTCCTTCTTGAGGACCTTGCCGGTCGGGTTGCGCGGCAGGACGTCGGTGAAATCGACGGAGGTCGGGCACTTGTAGCCGGCCAAGAGACCCTTGGCATGGGCGATGATCTCCGCCTCCGAGGCGCTCTGGCCCGGACGGAGCACCACGACGGCCTTCACCGTCTCACCCCACTTGTCGCTCGGCACACCAATGACGGCGACCTCGGCGATCGTCGGGAACGAGGCCAAGGCGTTCTCGACCTCGGCTGGGTACACGTTCTCCCCGCCCGACACGATCATGTCCTTCACCCGGTCGGTGAGGAACAAGAACCCCTCCGCATCGAGGTAGCCAGCGTCACCCGTCTTCAGCCAGCCATCCTCCGTGATGGTTTTCGCCGTCTCGTCGGGATGGTTCCAGTACCCGACCATGTTCTGCGAGGAGCGCGTCCAGAGCTCACCGACGTCGCCGGGACCCTTGGTCTCGCCCGTCTCGGTGTCGACGATCTTCATCTCCACCCACGGGTAGGGCTTGCCGGCGCTCCGCAGGAGATGGGCCCGGGGTCCCCCCGGATCGTGATCTTCGGGGGAGAGTTCGGTGATGGCGCCGGTCGTCTCGGTCATGCCATAGACCTGGATGTGAGGGCACTTCAGGGTCGCCATGGAACCGATCAGCACTTCGTTGGTGATCGGCGACGCTCCGTAGACCACGGACCGCATCGACGAGAAGTCCCGGTCCGACGCACCGGGCGTCATCGCCATGAACGCAAGGAGCGCCGGGACGTAGAACGCATTCGTGGCCCGCTCCTTCTCCATCAGCTCGAGCAGCACGTTCGGCATCGGGTCGCGTACGAGCAGGGTC
>JANPDB010000290.1:0-4802 GCA_031431255.1 Acidimicrobiia bacterium
GGATCTCGCCCCCGCAGCCGGGGAAACGTACGGTGGGGGAGTTCACGGAGGGGAAACATGACCGAAACTCGGGGGAACGACCTTCGGCGTAGACAGGGCGCCGTGAACGACGACCGCGCGCCCGGTGACATCGGGGTTGTGTCGCCGGTGCGCTGGGATGAGTACACCAGCGACGGGTGCTGGGACGAGATGGTCGCCGACGGAAAGTCGCGTCCGGAGTGCGCTGGCGTCGCCGACCACCTTGCGTCGCTCTCGCTCCAGGAGCTGGGGCAGCGGCAGAAGGCCGCCGAACTGGCCATCGAGGCCCGCGGCATCACCTTCACCGTGTACTCCGAGGCCGGCAACATCGACCGGGCGTGGCCCTTCGACGTGATCCCACGGGTGATCTCGGCATCGGAGTGGAGGACGATCTCGGCAGGACTGGTGCAGCGCCTCACCGCGCTCAACATGTTCATCGACGACCTCTACGGCGACCAGAAGGTCATCCGCGACGGCGTGTTTCCGGCCGATCTGCTGGCCGACTCGGTGAACTTCCGACGGCAGTGCATCGGGATGAAGCCGGCATTCGGTGTATGGGCGCACATCTGCGGCAGCGACCTCGTACGCGGCGCCGACGGCACCATGTACGTGCTCGAGGACAACCTCCGGGTGCCGTCGGGCGTGAGCTACATGCTCGAGAACCGTGCCGTCACGAAGCGCGTCTTCGCCGACCTGTTCCGCCACCTCGACATCCATCCGGTCGACGGGTACCCGGCCCGGCTGTTCGATCTGCTGGCGTCGCTCTCACCCCGGCCCGGCGAAGTGCCCACGATCGCGCTGCTAACCCCGGGAGTCTTCAACTCGGCGTACTTCGAGCACGCGTATCTCGCCCAGCAGATGGGTGTGCATCTCGTGGAGGGCGCCGATCTTATGGTCGACGATGACGATGTCGTGTCGGTCCACACGATCGCCGGCCCGGCGCGGGTGGACGTCATCTACCGGCGCATCGACGATCTCTTTCTCGACCCCGAGGTGTTCCGCCCCGATTCCACCCTCGGTGTGCCCGGTCTGATGCGGGCCTGGCGCGCCGGCAACGTGGCCCTCGCGAATGCGCCGGGCGCGGGGGTCGCCGACGACAAGGTCGTCTACGCGTTCGTCCCCAAACTCATCGAGTACTACCTCGGAGAGGAAGCGAGAATCGAAAACGTGCCGACCTTCCTGTGTCTCGATCCGGTGCAGCGCCAGCACGTCCTTTCGAACCTTCGGGAGTTCGTGGTGAAGCCGGCCAACGAGTCCGGTGGCTACGGCGTGTTCGTCGGATCGAAGGCCACCGACGAGGACTGCGAGCTGGTCCGGGCCCAGGTCGAGGCCGATCCACGGAACTGGATCGCCCAGCCGATCATCAACCTGTCCACCGCGCCGACGCTCATCGACGGGTCGCTGCGACCGCGGCACCTCGACCTGCGTCCGTTCATCCTCTCGGGGCGCACGTCCTACGTGACCGAGGGCGGGCTGACCCGGGTCGCTCTGCGTGAGGGGTCGCTCGTCGTGAACTCTTCGCAGGGCGGCGGCAGCAAGGACACCTGGATTGTCGACTCGGCGGGGAGCGGACAATGACAGGCGTTCGCAAGCCGGTCGCTTCGTCGGCCGAACCGTCCGTCGACGACCACGATTCGAGGCCCTTCTCCGTTCATCCGGACGAGGCCGAAACCGATGACCATCAACGAAAGGACCACATGATGCTGCTCTCCCGGGTTGCCGAATCCGTCTACTGGTCGTCGCGTTACCTGGAGCGGGCCGAGGCCACGGCGCGACTCATGAGGATCCACACGGAGATGTTCTTGGATCTTCCCCGCCATGTCGGTATTGAGTGGTCTCCGCTGCTTGCCGTGACGGGATCACGCGAGGATTTCGACGCACATCACGGTGAGGCGACCGAGGACGCCGTCATTCGATTCCTTGCCACCGATCCGACGAGTTCGGCATCAATCGTCTCCGCCGTTTCCGCCGCCCGCGCCAACTTCCGGGTCACCCGGGCGATCTTCCCGAACTCCTCCTGGGAGGAGCTCAACCGACTGTTCCTGTGGATCGCCGAATCGCGATCCGTCGCCGTCGATCGCCGCACCCGCGCGTCGTGGATGGACCGGGTCATTCGCGACTGCCAGGTGCTCCGCGGATTGCTGTCGAGCACCATGAGCCATGACGCCGCCTACTCGTTCATGGAGATCGGACGCGCGCTCGAGTGCGCCGACATGACCACCCGGGTCCTCGACGTGCAGGCCGGCGTTCTCCTAGCCCAGCCGGTCGCCTCGGAGGGCACGGTCGCCACGTATGCCGACATCACGTGGGCGAGCGTGCTGAAGTCACTGAGCGCGCACCAGATGTTCCGCCGCACCGTCCGATCGGGCATTTCGGGTCGCGAGGCGTTGCGTTTCCTCCTCCGCGATCCGCAGTTCCCCAAGTCGGTCGAGCACTCGCTCACCCGCATCTCGCGGGCACTGCTCGAACTGCCGCGCTACGACGCCGCCATGCAACGCTGCGCTGAGGTGCAGCGCCTGCTCGTCGACGCCGAGGTCGGCCACCTCGCGGGCGAGGGTCTGCACGAGTACGTTGACCAACTGCAGATCGGTATCGCCGACCTGCACAGCGCGCTGACGGAGACCTACTTCGTCCGGGTCGCCGAGTCGGTGCAGCGGCAATCGAGCGATGCGCTCATGGCCTCGGCCTGAGGTGCGCGCTTCTGGAGTGAACGAAATGACAGACGAGTCGTGAGCATTCACGTCGGTATCGAGCACCGGACGACCTATCGATTCGATCGGTCTGTTTCGCTTTCTCCCCATGTGGTGCGGCTTCGACCGGCGCCGCACTGCCGAACGCCGATCCTCGCGTACTCGTTGACGGTCATGCCGTCGGATCACTTTGTCAACTGGCAGCAAGACCCGTTCGGGAACTACTTGGCTCGGTTCGTGTTCCCCGAGCGCGCCACCGAGCTCGAGATCGTCGTCGACCTGATCGCCGATATGACCGTGATCAACCCGTTCGACTTCTTCATCGACGAACAGGCCAACCGTTTCCCGTTTGCCTACGAACCGTCCCTTCGTGCCGACCTGGCGCCGTACCTCGGTGTGCTGGCCGACGATGACGGTCGGCTCGGCGAGTGGATGTCGTCGCTTCCCGACTACGCCAGTGCCGGCATGAACACGATCGACGTGCTCGTGGACCTGAACCAGCAGGTGCAGCGAGCGGTCGCCTATTCGATCCGGATGGAACCGGGCGTTCAGACTCCGGCAGAGACCTTGGCGCGGGGCATCGGTTCGTGTCGGGACAGTGCATGGCTGCTCGTGCAGATGTTCCGTCGACTGGGCATGGCGGCGCGTTTCGCGTCGGGCTACCTGGTGCAGCTCACGGCCGACACGCCGGCCCTCGACGGACCGAGTGGCACGACCGAAGACTTCACCGATCTCCATGCGTGGACCGAGGTGTACCTCCCCGGGGCGGGCTGGGTCGGGCTCGATCCGACGTCCGGATTGTTCGCCGGTGAGGGGCACATTCCGTTGGCGTGTACGCCCAACCCGTCGAGCGCCGCCCCGATCTCCGGAATGGTCGAGCCGTGCCAGACCGAGTTCTCGTTCTCGAACCGGGTGACCCGGGTCTCCGAGGATCCTCGGGTCACGCTGCCCTACACCCAGGCCCAGTGGGATGCCGTCAACACGCTCGGTCGCCACGTCGATCGTCTCCTCGGCGAGGGTGACGTTCGTCTGACGATGGGCGGTGAACCGACGTTCGTGTCGGTCGATGACATGGAGTCGCCGCAATGGACCGTCGATGCCGACGGCCCCGAGAAGCGCGAACGCGCCGGTGTGCTGGCGAGGCGCCTCGCCGCGGCATTCGCCCCGGGCGGCGTGATCCACCACGGCCAGGGCAAGTGGTATCCGGGCGAGCCGCTCCCGCGGTGGCAGATCGACATTGCATGGCGGACCGACGGGGAGCCGCTCTGGGGAGATGAGAAGTTGCTCGCCGATCCGGCGGCGGAGGGGTCCCACGACATCGGCGACGCGATCGCGCTTGCCCGCGAGATCGCGGCAGGTCTGGGCATCGCCGATTCGCTTTGCGTCCCTGCGTTCGAGGATCCGCTTCACCGTTTGCTCGTCGAGGCGCGCCTGCCCCTCGGTTCGCCCGTTGCCGAGGTGCTCGATCCCGCCGAATTGGTCGCGTCATCGGCCGACGCCCGATCGGTGATCGTGGCATCGCTCGATGTCGAGCGTGGTGAGCCGACCGCCGTCGTACTCCCGGTGCACCGAACCGCGACAGGTCGATGGGCCACCACGAGGTGGACGCTGCGGCGCGGCTTTCTGTTCCTTCTCCCGGGTGACTCGCCGGCGGGGCTGCGGCTTCCGCTCGACGCGCTGACCTGGACCCCGGCCGACGCCGATCCCGACGTCTCGCCGTTCGCCGAGCGCACCGCCCTGCCCCCATCAGGTGCTGCGACGACTCTCGAACCGGCCGAGGTCGTCCCTGTCGAGAAGGCGCCGACCACGGCGTTGAGCGTGGAGGCGCGCAACGGGCACGTCTTCGTGTTCCTGCCGCCACTGGCCAAGCTCGACGACAGCGTCGCCCTCCTGGCGGTCATTGAAGCCGCCGCGAGCCGGCTGGAGGTTCCGGTGGTTCTGGAGGGCTACGGAATTGCCCGCGATCCCCGGGTGCAGCACCTGATCGTCACTCCCGACCCCGGGGTGCTGGAAGTGAACGTTCAGCCGGCGTCGTCGTGGGACGAACTCGTCCACATCACCGACACCGTGCATCGCGAAGCCCGCCTGGCCCGC
>JANPDB010000291.1:0-4520 GCA_031431255.1 Acidimicrobiia bacterium
GGACGGCGCCGGCGTCGTGCTGCGGGTCGGCTCGGCCGTCCGGAACTGGAAGACGGGCGACCGGGTCACCATCCACTGCAACCACGTCGACGACCAGGACCCGTCGTCACACGACGACTCGATGCTCGGATCGAACCAGCGCATTTGGGGCTTCGAGACCAACTTCGGCGGCCTCGCCGAGATCGCCGTCGTCAAGGCCAATCAGTTGATGCCCAAGCCACGTCACCTGAGCTGGGAGGAGGCGGCGTCGAATGCGCTGTGCAATTCGACGAGCTACCGGATGCTGGTGAGCCGCAATGGCGCCCAGATGAAGCAAGGAGACGTCGTCTTCGTGTGGGGAGCGACGGGGGGGATCGGCGGCTATGCCATCCAGTACGTGTTGAACGGCGGCGGGATCCCCGTCGGGGTGGTGTCGTCACCGGAGAAGGCGGCGATCCTTCACGCCATGGGCTGCGATGCGGTCATCGACCGGCGCGCCAAGGCGTACAAGTTCTGGTCGGACCCGCACACCCAGGACGAGAGGGAGTGGCGTCGCCTTGGTGCCGACGTGCGAGCCCTGGTGGGCGAGGACCCCGACATCGTGTTCGAGCACCCGGGTCGGTCGACCATGGGGGCATCGGTGTTCATGGCCAAGAAGGGCGGGACGATCATCACGTGTGCGGCGACGTCGGGCTACATGATCGAATACGACAACCGACACCTCTGGATGAAGCTCAAGTCGATCAAGTCGTCGCATTTCGCGAACTACGCGGAGTCCTACGCCGCCAACAAGCTCATCTGCCAGGGAAAGATCCATCCGATGGTCTCGGCCGTCCACACCATGGACACCACGGGCGAAGCGGCCTATGCCGTGCACCACAACCAGCACGAGGGAAAGATCGGCGTGCTGTGCCTGGCCCCTCGCGAGGGCATGGGCATCGACGACCCGGAGTTCCGCGCCAAGATCGGCGAACCGGCCCTCAACCGCTTCCGCCACGTCCGCTGACGCTGGGAGAGAGGTTGCCCCCATGTATGGGGGCAGAACACCTCCCAACGTCGCTCGGAGGTGTTCTGCACCACCGTGGCCTGGGAAAGCGTGGGGTCGGTCAGAGCTTCATGACGGAGAAGGATCGCTCCCGTAGCCAGTGAACGAGAACGACCGACGTGGTCCACGACCGATCGAAACGAGGAGCGTCCCGAATGCAATGAGCAGGACCGCGCCCGTGGCCAATACTGCTGAGGCGCTTCCCGTGTACGCCATGGCCTGCTGGGCACTGAGGACGACGGCACCCGCGGCGTCGTTCGCCACCGGCACGCCCTTGAGCACCTGCACGCCAAGTACAGCTGGTCCTGCAACCACCGTCGCAACTGCAGGTGCGGCGCTCGCCTGGGAAAATGACATGGTTCGTTCCTTCAGCTGCCCTTCCTGACCGTCCGGTCAGGGGTGAGCGAGCTCTCAGGAACGACATTACAACCACTCTTCGTGGTTGTCAACCACTGAGAGTGGTATCAAGGGAGGGCAAGGAGCGCGACGAACAGGAGCAGGAGGCCGAGCGCCAGGCCGCCGGCCTCCCGGTAGAGGAGCCACCCCACCGCCGGAAGACGGCCACGAATCGGCCCCGGCGGCCTGGTCGCACGTCCCGATTCCAGTCGACGGCCACTCTCGATGGCGTTCATCACGACGATGCCAACGACGGCGACCGCCCAGCTCAACGATGCGAGCGCGCAGAGGAGTTGGTACCCGAGGACGGACGCCGGGCGATCAAGCAGGGCGGCGCCTGCGGGAACGAGAACGAAGGGGACGTACGGAACAAGCATCCGCATCGGAACGGGCGAGTGCCCGTCGACATTCTTCGGCGTCACGGCGAAAGAGAACTGCGTCGAGGTGACGGCGCCGTTTCGACGCTTCCGACGCTCCGCCACTGACGAACGCACGGCGTCGAACACACCGCGGATCATCCACGGTTGGCGGACAAGTCGAAACAGCGCCGCCTCCCAGGACACGACCTTCGTTCTGCGCGGACGGAGCAGGCCTGCATTTCGGCACAGGAACGTGAGGCTGACGAGGAAGAAGCCCGGAGGCCAGGCGTGGAACCAGAACTGGGAGAGCGAAACCGACATCCACGGTGTCGACAGGAGGATCGCCAGCGGACCGAGCAGGTTCGCCACAACCAGGTAGCCGGCGCTCAATGGGTAGTAGAGCAGCGGGATCCGGATCCGCCAACGCTGTGCAGGACCAACCCCCGCCCGAAGCTGGGGCCAGTAGATGCGCCGGACGTTCTCGAGACTCCTCGACCACTGGTACTCCTGGGTCGCCATCGCCATGAAGGTCTCCGGACCCTTGCCGTGCGCCTCGGCGTCGATGGCAAATGCGCCACGCCAGCCGGCCGCGACCATCATCACCGACGTCATCGCATCCTCGGCCAACTCTGGTCCAACCCCGCCGATGTCGAAGAGTGCTTCGGTCCGGACGCTGTAATGCGATCCGATACAGAACGGCACGCCGGCACGCTGGGAGCCCGCTTGCACCAATCCGTGGAGCGCCGCCTCGGCGAACAATCGTCCTCGCGCCGACCACGATTCATCGGCGTCGACGTCGCAGATGCTGGGGGCGGCGACATAGCCGACAGCGGGGTCCTGGAACGCCCGAGCGACTTCTTGAAAGTAGTGCGGAGCGCAGAGATGGTCGCTGTCGAAACAGCTGACCACGTCGTACAAGTCGTACCCGTACGTATCGAAGAAGTACGCGAGATTCCCTTCCTTCGAACGGGTGCGCCGAGGCCAACTCGCGCGGTGATAGCTCGCTTCGCCGAATCGGGTCGACAGTCGGACACCCGCGGCCAGACACCATGCCTTTGTTTCATCGGAAGGGTGCTCGTCCGCCAACCAGACGTCGACCTTCGCTGGGAGCATCACCGCTGCCCGAAGGGCGTGCTCGAGCGTCTCGCGGACCATAGCCCACGGTTCGCTCGGCACTTTGGTCACGACAACGGCCATCGCCAGGGGCGTGTGGATCCTCGGGGGATTCACTGCGGCGGCCGACCACGACTTGAGGATGAACCACGACGGCCACAGGATCAGGTACCAAGCGGCGGCCATGGACGGGGCGAGCCATCGAAACGCCAGCGGATCATCGACCGAGGTGCCCCACCACGCGACCGCTCGGAGCACACTCGCCGCCCACAGCACAACGCCGATGCCGAACGCCGATCGGCGCCAACCCGTCACGAGCGGCCGGTAGGAATCGGCGGAGAGATTCCGCGCGACACGGGGACCGGTGAAGGCACCGAACGTCCGGTCCGAGAACGAGATCGAAACCGGCGGTGCAACCGAGGGGTCGAAGGCGAGGCCGACCTCCCAGGGTCGACGAGTGTCCTCAGCAAGTGTCATTACGTACTTCCATCGCAGAAGCCCCTTGTCCGCTTTTTCGGCGGACAGCCCGGAAACCTTGACGTAATGGCCCGATCCCACGTGGATTCCTCCCAGCGGCGGCGGAGGCGCGAACATGCATCCATGAGCTCTGCCCCGCCCTCGACCGCCGGCTTGCTGACGGAGATCGACCACGTCGCCATTGCCGTCCACGACCTCGAAGGTGCAATCGCGTATTACGCCGAGGTCTATGGCGCCACGGTCGACCACCGCGAAGTGGTCGAGAGCGACGGTGTCGAGGAGGCACTCCTGAAGGTGGCCGAGAGCTACATCCAACTTCTCACGCCGACCCGACCCGATTCGCCGGTCGCGAAGTACCTCGAGAAGAAGGGGGAGGGTCTGCACCACATCGGCTACCGCGTCGCCGATTGCGCGGTCGCGCTCGCCGCCGTCAAAGCGGCCGGGGGCCGAACCATCGACGACGCGCCACGCCCCGGCTCACGCGGGACGACCGTCGCCTTCATCCATCCGAAGACGACCTTCGGCACGCTCGTCGAGCTGGTCCAGGACAACGGACCGGCGCACTGAGCGAATGGGCCGCAGGCGCGGCCCATCCGCGGCGCGTCGGATCGGGACCATCGGTTGGAACCGTCAGACGCGACGCGCCAGCAGGTCGCGCATCGAGCGGCCGGCGGCAAGCCCCTTGCGTTCGTAATTGGTCACCGGTCGCTCCGGATGCGGCGGGGCGAAACGGTCGTAGACGTTCTCGAGCAGCGGCTCCTGCTCGATGATCCCGGCCATCTGCTCTGCATACGGCTCCCAGTCGGTCGCCAGTCGCAGCTCACCGCCGACGACGAGTCGTTCGGCGAGCATCCGCGCGAAGTTGGCGTTGAACAGACGCCGGTGCGACTGATTGATCTTCGGCCACGGATCAGGACACACCAACTGAATGATCTGCGCGCTTTGCTTCGGGATCATCGCCTCGATCACGTCGAAGGCATCCGCACAAATCACGCGGACGTTGGTGATGCATCGCTGATCAAGCTCGTGGGCAAGCATTGCCAACCCGTTCTCGTGCGTCTCGATGCCGAGAACGTTCGCCTCGGGATGCGTCTCCGCCAGAGCCAACGTGGTGTGACCGGCACCGAAGCCAATATCGATGAGCAACGGTG
>JANPDB010000292.1:0-3296 GCA_031431255.1 Acidimicrobiia bacterium
CAATCACGGGTATCTCTACATCGTCGACCGGGCCAAGGACATGATCATCTCGGGCGGCGAGAACATCTACACGACCGAAGTGGAGAACGCGCTGTATGCCCACCCGGCCGTGCTCGAAGCGGCGGCCTTCGGCATCCCCGATGACAAATGGGGGGAAGTGGTCCACGCCGAGATCGTCCCGAAGCCCGGTGTGGCCGTCGCCGCTGAAGAGTTGATCGCGCACTGCCGCTCGCTCATCGCCGGCTACAAGGTTCCGAAATCGATCACCGTGCGGGTCGACGCGCTGCCGAAGTCGGGTGCGGGAAAGATCCTGAAACGCGACCTTCGTGCCCCGTTCTGGGAAGGCCGCGACCGCTCGGTCAACTGACCGAACGGACGGAGACGCCGGCGACGTTCAGCCGAGCTTGAGTGCGCTGTTGTAGCGGCGCTTCGAGCCGAGGTCTTCGTGGATGCTCCGGGCGATCTTGGCGTAGGCCACCGACGCCTCCGATGTGGGGTCGGCAACGGCGATCGGTTCTCCGATGTCCATCCCGGCACGGAGTTCGGGCACCAGCGGCACCTGGCCGATCAGCGGCACGCCGAGCGTGTCGGCGAGGTCGGCGCCGCCCCCGGACCCGAAGATCTCGTAGCGCTTCCCGTCGTCGCCGGTGAACCAGCTCATGTTCTCGATGACCCCGTGGACCTTCATGTTGATCTGGGGGGTGCGGGCCATCGATGCCGACCGTTGGGCGACGCGCTGGGCGGCCGGTTGGGGTGTGGTGACCACGTAGACCTCCGAGCGGGGGAGGTACTGCGCCATCGAGAGCGCCACATCACCCGTGCCGGGCGGCATGTCGATGAGCAGGAAGTCGGGCTCGCCCCAGTACACGTCGACGAGGAACTGCTCCAAGGCCTTGTGAAGCATCGGCCCACGCCAGATGATGGCGCGGTCCTCTTCGACCATGAAGCCGATCGACATCGCCGCGACGCCGTGACGAACCGGCGGGATTATGAGACCGTCGACGATCGTCGGGACCTGTTCGATGCCGAGCATTTTGGGGATCGAGAAGCCGTAGACGTCGGCGTCGAGGACTCCGACGCGTAGGCCGCGCTGGGCAAGCGAAATGGCGACGTTGACGGTGGTCGACGACTTCCCGACGCCCCCTTTGCCCGACGTCATGGCGATGACTCGCGTCTTCGAGCCCGTCTGCATGAACTTCGGCGCCCGGGTCGGTCCGGCCGCATGGCCATGCCCACCCTGCCCTGCGTTCTCGTGCGAGACGTCGTCGGCCGTGAGCCGCGCCCGTAGGAGTGCCCGCTCCTCGTCGGACATCCACGTGACGTGGACGTCGCCGCGGGCGGCACCGGCGTTGGCCGTGGCCGCTCGGACCATCTCCGCGAGCTCCGCGGCGATCGGGTCGTCTTCCGCCTTGCAGGCGATGACGACCTTGGCGTGGGTGCCGTCCACGCTGACGGACTGAACCATGTCGAGGTCGACGATGCTGCGGCCGATTTCCGGCTCCTGGACATGACGCAGGGCGTCGATGATGGCGGCTTCGAGAGCCGTTCCGCTGAGGGGCATGTCCTCCAAGCTACGGGCCCTGCCGTGCTTCGGTGTTCGGGGGCCGCCGAAAGACGGCCGGTCTTCTACGCTGGGGACATGCCTGAGCTGCGAGGTTCGCCCCGCCCGATCCGACTGGGTGTCCGCCCGTCGAAGCGCGCGGCAGTGACTCCAGCGAGGATCGCCGCCGCCAACGCTGTGCCCGGTCCGAGTGTCGACGAGTTCAACTCTGTCGTGACGGCGGCTACCTCGATGTTCGGCGACCCGACCCGCCGCCGGATCTACCTCATCGCCCGTGATGCACCGGGAGGGATCACCTCCGCCGAGGCCGCGGCTGCAGTCGACCTCCACCCGAACGTGGCCCGCCATCATCTCGACAAGCTTGCGGCGGGTGGCTATCTCGACGTCGTCTCCGTTTCCCCGGTCCCCGGCGGTGGCGAACGCAAGAGCGGGCGGCCGTCGAAGCGGTACCGCGCGTCGGGAAAACCGATCGATCTCGAGTTCGGTGCCCGGAAGCACGATCTCGTCGTAAGCCTGCTCTCCAAGGCGCTCGACCTGTTGCCGTTCGACGTGGCCTCGAAGATGGCCGAGGACGTCGGTGAGCACTACGGCCGCGAGCTGGCCGCGCAGATGAACCCGGGCGATTCCCACCGTTCGATGCGTTCCGCGCTGCACGCCGTTGCCGATGCACTCACCGCCCACGGGTTCTCCGCCCACACGGAGGCGCGTGAAGAGGGTTTGGCGATCGTCGCCGGTCACTGCCCGTTCGGTGAGCTGTCGGAAACCCATCCGGTCATCTGTGCGGTCGACCGGGGGATGGTGCGGGGCATGCTGTCTGCGCTCTACGGCGACGCGGCGCCGTCCACCACGGCATCGCGCCCGCAGGGCGACGACGTCTGCGTCACGACCGTCTGAGCAGCGAAGGCACCGGGCCGTCGATCCGGAGTGACGTCGGACACCCAGGGCTCGTTCGGGGTTTTCCCTGACCGATAAGGCACGCCACCTGGACGACAATGGACGTCATGTCCCCCAGCATGACCACGCTCGATGCCGCTGCGCGCTGCGTCGATCTTTCGAAGATCTACGGCAAAGGCGAGAGCGAGGTGCGGGCGCTCGACGGCGTGACCATCAGCTTTCCCAAAGGAAAGTTCACGGCGATCATGGGCCCGTCGGGCTCCGGAAAGTCGACGCTCATGCACTGCTGTGCCGGTCTCGACGAGGCCACTTCCGGTCAGGTCTTCGTCGGTGACGTCGAGATCACGACCCTCCCGGAGCGGGCGCTCACGCAGTTGCGGCGCGATCGACTCGGCTTCATCTTCCAGGCCTACAACCTCGTCCCCACGCTGAACGCCATCGAGAACATCACCCTGCCGATGATGCTGGCCGGTCGCAAGGGCGACCAGGCCTGGATCGACGAGGTGGTGAGCACGGTCGGGCTGGCCAATCGGCTCAAGCACCGACCCTCGGAATTATCCGGCGGACAGCAGCAGCGTGTCGCCGTTGCCCGCGCGCTGGCGAGCCGCCCCGACATCATCTTCGCCGACGAGCCGACCGGCAACCTCGACTCGAAGACGGGCGCCGAGATCCTCTCGTTCATGAAGCGCGCCGCCACCGACATGGGGCAGACCATCGTCATGGTCACGCATGATCCCATCGCGGCTTCCTACACCGACACGGTCCTGTTCCTCGCCGACGGCAAGCTCGACGGCGAGATGAACGAGCCCACTGCGCAACGCGTGCTCGACCGCATGCGCGG
>JANPDB010000293.1:0-4367 GCA_031431255.1 Acidimicrobiia bacterium
CGTCCTGCGTCAGACCCACATACACAGACATCACAAGACCTAAAAATAACCTACATGTACAAAGATATCACCGGACGAGGCTAACGACGACAGGGGAGAAGCCGGGAACCACTCGCCGGCGCGGAGACACCCGACCGCCGAGAGCGCTCGGTCGGTCATCACCGTCTCGTGGCCGTCCGACAGCCCGATCTCGCCTTCCACGATCCGCAGCACGCTCACCTCCGCCGAACGACCAACCGCCAATGATCCGAGCTCGTGGGAACGATTGATCACGGAGGCCGTGTTCGAAGTGACCATCGCGATCACCGACTGCAGGTCGACGCCGAGCGCCCAGACCTTCGACATCGTTTCGGCAAGATTGAAGACCGGACCGTTGATGTTGAAGATGTTGAGATCGGTGGAGATCGTGTCCGGCAAATAGCCCTGCTCGAAGAGCCGTCTCGCCTCGCGGAAGCGGAAGTCCGTACCGGAATGTCCGAGATCGAGCCGGACCCCGCGATCGACGGCATCTCGGAACTCGGCGATGGCCTTGCCACCGGAGTCGATGAGCCCGCCGGCTCCCCGGAACGCGTGGGTGATGATGTCGCCCGAACGGAGCTGCGCGAGAAGCGCCTTCGGGGTGATGACCGGGGTGTGCGGAAAACGGCCGAAGTGCACCATGATCGGCAGGTCCGTTGCCGCCTTTGCCGCAGCGAGGAAAGGCGAGACGGTGCTGTCACCGACATGGCACGTGCGCACCTTCAGCCCGATGACCACGTCAGCGTTGCGCTCCAGCGATTCGGCCAGCGCATCCGGATCGAGATTGCGCACATCGTTGGCGATCTCGAGCTTGTGGCAGATGAAGTCCTTCGTGGCGAGATACAGGGCGTTGGGGTCGATGAAGGCGAGCACACGACTCTTCGTGTAGGGGTGGTCGATCACTGCGGTGCGAGCGAGGTCGAACGTCGCCGTCCCGCTCGTACCCCCGTCGACCACGACCGGAACGCCTCGCTCGACGCCGGCCTGATCGGCAGTCACACAGAAATTCCCGAGACCGGCGAACACGTGGCAGTGCAGATCGATGAGTCCCGGTGTCACGATCAAGCCGGAGCAATCGATGACCGAGGCGTCCGTCGAAGCCGCCAGTCCGGCGTCCGGGCCCACGGCGACGATCACGCCATCACGAACGACGACGTCGGCTACCCCGTCGAACTGGGGAACCGGATCGATGACCCGTCCACCTCGCAACACGACTTCCATGCTCTGCTCCTGATCCCGTGCTGATGGACGATTCCGTCCGATCGACGTCATCACGTTAGGGCTGGAGTGTTTCCAGTTGATGACGGCTTCCGGACGACTTCGGACATCGTCACCGCAGCCCACCGAGGATCGTCTCGGCAAGAGCTCCGGGCCGACGGTCGGAGAATCGCTCTCCCAGCCACGTGCCGGAGAACAGCACGAGTGTGCTCCACAGCGCGCAACCGAGGACCGTCGGAGGGTCGACGCTCCCCCGCATCACGGCGAAAGCGAAGACCGGTGAGAGCAAGATCGCGGAGATGACCAAACCGACCGCATGAACGAGCCCGACAAGGCAGCCGCGTCCGGTCATCGCCGACTGGTTGCCGAACGGCGACGAATCGTCGGCGACAGGGAACGGCACGACCACACTGATCAGTGCACCCACGCCGAGCGGTACACCCGCCGCGACCACCGAGAGGGCCAACGTCGGCACGAGAGCCGTGGCGTCACCGCGCACCGCGACGGTGAGAAGGGCCGCGACCCAGACCGGAACGATGAGCGTGGGCGCTGCGGCAAGAGCGCGTCCGAGCAAGAGATGGCGAAGTCGGATCCCGGAACCCAGCTCGATCCACAACGACGACGCATCGAGCCCGAGGAGGTTGTGCGAGATGGCGATGCCGAAGAGGAGAGCGATCGGTGCGACCGCAACCGGCGGCAGCATTTCCGAATCGATTCGCATGCTCTGCAGAAGCACGAACGGCGCGCCGAACAGGCAGCCGACGAGGAGCGACGCGCGCCGGTAGGGCGACCGGAGCAGATACCGGAGTTCCTTGCGCAGTACGACGGAAACCGGATGGCTGATCGGCCCGCGGGCCCGCGGCGGCGTCCCATCCGAGGCCGCAAGGCGCCGTCTCCCGGCAAGTAGCCCGGATCGCCGAGGGCCGCGGGACATCGCTCCGGACCGGCGGGCCCCCATCGATTTCGCAACTTCGATGGTCCACCACCACGCCATCGCCGTGACCACGACGAGAACGAACACGAGACGCGACGAGCTGAACGCGAATCGGGAAAACGTCGCGTCGTGGGCGGCCAGGCCGAGCGCTCCGGATGGGCTCGACGCGAGGACCGTTGTGATCATGGAACGGGTGCGGGGACCGGCCAGCGGCAGCGTTTGCATGGCCATCCAGAGACCGGAGGACACCGCAGTCGCAAGAATCACTCCGACATCTCGTCCGCGGCGGCTGTGCGATGCCCGCGTCATGACGGTGGCGATCAGCAGCGAACCCAGGACGCACAGGAGGAACTGCCCGACCGCCGCGGCCACCACGAGCACGGTGGCTCCGGGGTTTCGGAGGCTCAGGGTGACGACCATGCCGAGAAGCCCAATCGCGGTCGCCGCCGGAAGGACGCCTATCGACGCCGCCACCAAGGTACCGAGTGCGAGTTCCGACCGGGACAGCGGAAGCTCGGCGAGTCGATCGGGATCCACCGCGTCGTCGATCCCGCCGAGAAGGAACGGCAACCCGATCCACGCGATCCACATCGTCGTGAAGGCGACGGCGAAGCGGGGACCACCATCGGGCTGGCGGGCTGCGTTGGCGATGACGACGATGAACGAGAGCATCGATCCGCCAAGCGCGAGGCTCAGCACCGCAAGACCGACACGCGCGCGGCCGCTCCTTCGCGCCGCGTTGATGAGCAGACGCGTCTTGAGGCGGGCGAACACCACAGCCAGTTCAGTGTGCGATGACGAACGCCGTCTCAGCTCAGCATTCGCCACCGGCGGTCCCCGATCCCGCACGACGTCAGACCGCGAGCGTGCGGAGCCAGTCGAGTTTCTCGAGTTTGATTTCTCTGGCACCGACGGCATCGAGGAAGGTCTGCTCGAGGCTGCGGCCGAGTCGAACGTCGTCGATCGGGCCCGACGCAACAACGCGACCGGCGTGCACGATGGCGACGTGATCGCAGAGCCGCTCCACCGTCTCCATGACATGGCTGGAGAGCACGACCGTCCCTCCCGCGGCGCGATATTGCTGCAGGACGTCCTGGAGCAACCGGGCAGAGACCGGGTCGACCGACTCGAACGGTTCGTCGAGGAAAAGGACACGCGGAACATGCAGAATGGCGGCACCGAGCGCGATTTTCTTGCGGGTTCCCTGGGAATAGTCGGTGACGAGCTGCGTGGCCTCGTTCTCGAGCCCCATCGCCCGCAACACCTCGGTCGTCCGTCGACGCGCCGTGGGCTCGTCGAGGCGGCGGAGTCGGGCAACGTAGTAGAGGAGTTCGGCCCCCGTGAGTCGCTCGAAGAGCCGGAGGTCGTCGGGGAGCACGCCGATGCGGGCCTTCGCCTCGACGAGGTTCCGCCACACGTCGATACCGTCGACCTCGATGGTGCCGGCGTCGGGCTTGAGCAGGCCGGTGATCATCCGCAGCGACGTCGTCTTCCCGGCGCCGTTCGGACCGACAACCCCGAAGAACGAACCACGCGGCACGATCAGATCGACGCCGTCGACGGCGATTCGCGGTCCGTAGGCCTTCCGCAGGCCGGTGACGCGTACCGCGGTCTCTCGAGGCGCGCAAACGTCCATGGGATGATCCATCGTCCATTCGGCCACCTCCCTGAACAACGACATCGCCCGAGCTGTCCAGGTCCTGGGTCGGCTGGCGTCGCTGGGTCGGCTGGACCGCACTTTCCGCACCAATCCCGACCCAGCGCACCAATCCCGACCCAGGTTTCGAGCGAACCGCGGCTCGGGAATAGATCGTGCAGAAAACTTGATATGACTAGTATCAACTTTGGCTGACTCCATCACCCAGCGAAGGAAGCGCAATGGCTCTGGACCCGAACACCTGGACCCTCAAGACCCAAGAAGCGTTCAACGCGGCGATTGCCGCGGCCCGCCAGAACGCCAATCCGGAAGTCACCCCGGACCACCTCCTGCTCGCCCTGCTGGGCCAGGACGACGGCATCGCCCTGCCACTCCTCGACAAGGTGGGCATTGCCTCGACCCCGCTGAAGAACGCCACGAACGAGGCAATCTCCCGACTCCCTCACAGCTACGGCGGGGAGTCCAGTGTCGGACGCGACCTCCGGCGGGTCCTCGAGCGCGCCGGCGAGGAACAGGTCGCTCTCGGCGACCAGTACCTGT
>JANPDB010000294.1:0-4774 GCA_031431255.1 Acidimicrobiia bacterium
GAGTCCAGCGGCGGCGTTCGGGTTCCGGGTCCTGGCCGAGCTCGAGGATCGTGTCGGGTTCCTTCCGGCGAAGAACGGCACACCGGCGAAGTTCATCGACCTCGTGGCCGCCGAACGCACCAAGTACGCGCTGGCCTCGTCCTACCACACGGCATACGTCATGGGAATGCTGTGTGCGCTCGCCCTCCGGGCCGACGACACGCTGCCGACCAGCTTCACCGGCCGGGCGGTTCCCCGAGTGGTCATCGACGAACTTCTTGCCGTCATCGGCGAACCCGATGCACCGTGGCGCGTCACGTTCGATCGGCTGGACTGGAGCGAGCAGCGCCGACTCGGGTCCGTCCTGATGGACATGGCACTGCTGACGTCGGCGCGGGGGAACGACTACGCGGCGGTGGCATCACTGCTCCGGCAAGCGGTGCGCTACGGCCTCGCCGGTTCACCGCTGTGCGCGCAGGCAGCCCAGCTCCTCCATCGCGTGGCGGTTGGAGCCCAGGTGCTGGCCGGCTGACCCTGTAGTTCCGAGGGGTTTCGTTCGCTCGGTCGCCTTGAAGACAAGGCGACCAGACGAACGAGAGTCGCCGCTGCGGTCAGGCGTCGGCGAGGCGGACGATCGTCTTGCCGACGTTGCGTCCGGCGAACAGGTCGCAGAACGCGATGCCGACGTTCTCGATGCCTTCGAGCATGTATTCGGTGCTGTGGAGCCGCCCTTCGGCAATCCAGTCGAGGAGCTGACGACGGGCGTCGGGATAGCGGTCGTGGTTGAAATGCGTCATGAAACCCTCCATGCGCGCATGGTTGGTCACGAGCTGGAAGAGGTTCGACGGGCCCGGAAGGGGAGCCGTTTCGTTGTAGGTGGCGACCGCGCCACAGAGCACGATCCGCGCCCCGGGCGTGATACGGGCGAGGACGTTCTCGAGCAAAGGGCCGGACACGTTGTCGAAGTACACATCGATCCCGTTCGGACACGCCTCGGCGAGTTGCGCGTCGACGTCGCCATACCGGTCGACCGCCGCGTCGTAGCCCAGGTCATCGACCAGCCGTCGGCATTTCTCGGCGCCGCCGGCAATGCCGACGGTGCGGGCACCGAAGACCTTGGCGATCGGCCCGGCGACGGACCCGACGGCCCCTCCCGCGGCACTGACCACTACCGTCTCGCCCGACTTCGGCCGCCCGATGTCGGCGAGACCGAAGTACGCCGACAGTCCGGTGTCGCCGAGGATGCCGAGGTGCCAGCTCAGTGGGCAGTCGAGATCGGTCGGCACGCGGACGAAGAAGTCGGTGGCGTCGGTGATCGAATACTCCTCCCACGCCAGCCGGGCCATCAGGAGTTCGCCGACCTGGAATCCCTGGTGGCGGGACTCGACGACCCGGCCGAGGGTGAGTCCCATCACGGGTGCACCGATCGGCATCTCCGGAAGGATGTGGTCGGTGCTGCCCTCGTCCATCCAGTTGCGGAACCCGGCATCGAGCGACGCGTAGAGGTTCTGGATGACCACCTCGCCGTCGTTCGCCGGCCGCATCGCGTTCGTGACGACCGCAAAGTCATCCGGACGCGGAGATCCCTGCGGTCGGCGGGCCAGGACGACGGAACGGTAAGTGTCGGTCATGCTCTCCGACCTTTCGTGTGAGTCAAGACGTCGATGATGTCACTGCGGCGGCCGAGGGCGACAATGGTGTGTCGCCGGGTGTTGTCAGTCGGCCAGACCCTTGGCGATCGCTTCGTTCGTGAAGGCGGCGAACTTCATGGTGTCGAACGCGACGACCAGGCGAGCGTCGGTCTCGATGATCACTCGATGGGGCGAATCGAGAAACTTGGCGAAAGCGCGCCGGTAGGCATCTTCGGGCGCGGCCGCGACACCGGAAAGCGTTGCGTAGAACCACGTCTTGAGCTCGTCGAAGCCGGCGTCGCCGTTGGCGTGCACGATCGAGTCGCCCTTGTACGACGCGGTCTTGCCGTTGCGGTTGATGACGATGCCGGACTGCGGGCGCTTGCGCAGCGCCGGCACGCGCTTGCGTCGGTCGGCGCACGTGGTCCAGAACTTGCCGTCGCGATACACGTAGGCAACGACAACACCGACCGGGAAGCCGTCGGTCGTGGTCCAGTTGAAGATGCACTCGCCGCCACCGCCGACGAGCGACTGCAGCGCCTCGTCATCGAGTCGCATCGTGGTGAGATCTTCGTAGTCAACCTGTTCGGTGCTCATGGCGTTCCTTTGTTCGTGGAGGGCGGTTCGGCATTCAACGTGACGGAGCTTCGGAGATTTGCAGCAACAACTTCCCGTGGTGTCCGCCATTGAGCAGCGTGCGAAGTGAGGCCGGGAAATTATCGACGCCACGCTCGTAGTGCTCGTGCATGAGGAGTTCGCCCGACGCCAGCCACGACGAGAGAGCCGCTTCGGCTTTGGGGAACTGCTCGTGGAAGTGCGTGACGGCGAACCCTTCCATGCGGGCGTGGCGTTCGGCAAGTTTGAGGTAGTTCCGCGGGCCTCGGACATCGTCCATGTTCTGGTATTGCGAGATCGCTCCACACAGCACGACTCGAGATCCTTCGACGATGTGCATCAACGCGGCGTCGAGGATGTCGCCGCCCACGTTGTCGTAGAAGACACTGATCCCGTCGGGCGCGAGTTCTCCGAGCCGAGCACCGACGTCTTCGTTCTTGTAGTCGATGGCGGCATCGAAGCGGAGTTCGTCCGTCAGGTAAGCGACTTTTTCCGGACCGCCAGCGATGCCGATCACTTTCGACGCTCCGGCCAATCGGGCGAGTTGTCCGGCCATCGATCCGACGGCGCCGGCCGCGCCCGATACGACCACGGTGTCGCCCGGCTTCACGGCGCCGACTTCGAAGATGCCGAAGTACGCCGTCATGCCGGTCGTCAGACCGAGTGCACCGAGGTAGGCGGTCGGCTCGACGCTGCTCACGTCGAGCTTGCGCAACGCGCCGGCGGGAAGGGTGGCGAACCGTTGTGCCCCGAGCGGCCCGAACACGTGATCACCTGGTTCCAGTGCGTCGTCGGTGCTCTCCAGAACGCGTCCAACGCCAAGAGCGACGATTGCCGCGCCGAGGCTCGCCGTGCCGTGATAGGCGCCAACGTCGAGCACCGTTCGAATGAACGCGTCGATTCCCACGACGTCGACCTGGATGAGCGCATGGCCCGGTTCCAGAGCGGCCACGGGTTCATCGACGATCTCGAAGTCGGCGTCGACGGGCGTACCCGTGGGACGGCGCGCCAGCACCACTTTGCGATTCACATAGGACTTGGACATCACAGACCTCCGTCGACGGAAAGAACCTGGCCGGTGACCCAGCTGGAGGCGGGGGAGACGAAGTAGAGCACGGCGGCACCGAGATCTTCAGGTGTGCCGAGGCGTCGCATCGGCAGGCGGAGCATCTTCTCGAGCCTCGGCAGGTCGGTGTCCTCGAGCTTCATCGCCCTCATCATGATCTCGGTCGGCACCGCCCCCGGCATGATGCAGTTGACTCGGATTCGCGGTCCGAGCTCTTTGGAGAAGGAGACCGTGAGTGAGTTCACCCCGGCCTTCGCTGCTGCGTAGTGGCCGCTTCCCGGCACGTTCATCACCGCAGCACGTGAGGAGATGTTGACGACTCGTCCGCCGTCTCGCATGTTTCGAGCGGCCACGTTGGTGCAGACCCACACCGCGGTGAGATTGAGGCGCAACGTGGCTTCCCACTCGTCGGCATCGAGTTCGCCCAGCGGCGTTTGAATCGGTGAACCGCCCGCGTTGTTGACCCAGATGTCGAGGTGGCCGAACTCATTGATCGCAGCTGAGGCGAGCGCTTCCACTGCGCTCTTGTCGGTCACGTCGGTGGCGACGGCGATCGCCCGACCACCTCGCTCACGAATGCCCGCGGCCACCCGTTCGATCTCGTCGAGACGTCGAGCGGCGCAGACGACTGCCGCGCCGGCGTCGGCCAGGGTGGTGGCGATTCCCTCGCCGATGCCCCGACCGGCACCCGTAACCACGGCGACGTCGTCGGACAGGTTGAACAAGTCGTGCATCGGGCGCTCCCGGGTCGGCGATATCTTACTGGCGGTAAGTACTATGGCATCATGTCCCCGACCAGGGAAAGTCGGGACCACGATGGCCAGTCGATGGAGTGCGATGTCCGCCGCGGTGAATCGCTGATGGATCGCGTGCGTCGCCGCCCCGGTCGCCCAAGCGGTCGCCAGCACGTGGTCGACCGGGAACGCGTCCTCGACGCGGCGGAACGCGCCATCGCCCAGTACGGCGCGGGCGTGTCGATCGAAGCGATCGCCCGTGAGGCGGGCGTGACGAAGCCCATCGTCTACGCCCGCGTAGGCAAGCGCACTGAGGTCTCCGACGCGTTGGCGCAGCGCCTTGCCGACCGGCTCATGGAAGCGTCGGCGGCGGCGATCGGTGCGCGCCGCACCGGGCGAACGCAGCTCGTCGCCATGATCCAGTCCAGCCTCGAGACGTTGGCGGCGCACCGGGAGCTTTTCCTGTTCGTCACCGGAGGGGCGTCGGAGGAGATGCCGCAGCGAACCCTCTTTCTCGCCGCACAGTCCGCCAAGCCGATGGCCGACCAGATCGCCTCCTGGCGCAGGAAGGCCGGTCTGGACCCATCGGTCGGCCTGACGTGGGCCTACGGCGTGGTCGGTCTGCTGAACATGGTGTCGCTCTGGTGGATCACCGAGTCCGATCAGCCGGCCGAGCAGGTTGCCGAGCAATTGGCGGACCTGCTGTGGTCCGGGCTCGCCGGCATCACCCCCGAACGCCCCGCCAAGTA
>JANPDB010000295.1:0-13102 GCA_031431255.1 Acidimicrobiia bacterium
CCCACCCATTCGTTCATGCGATGGCGCTACTGGTATCCGCAGGCCGAGTTTCCCTATGCCCGCCTCGTCGACGAGAACCGTATGCGTACAAAGTATGAGGCCGAGTATGAATTGCTCGACACGGGCACGTTCGACGAGGACCGGTATTGGGACATCGAGGCCACCTATGCAAAAGCGGCAGAGGACGACTACTGCATCCGCCTTCAGGTCACGAATCGAGGACCGGAGACCGCCGACCTCGACGTGCTGCCCACGATGTGGTTCCGCAACACGTGGTCGTGGGGACTCGACGACGTCGTTGGCTACGAACGTGGTCAACTCCACGTGAGTGGCCAGCAGGTGATTGCCGATCATCCGGTTCTCGGCCGGATGTTCCTCACCGCAGACGCTGTGGCCCGTCCGATCGTCTGCGACAACGACACGAACGCGGCCCGGCTGTTCGGACTCCATCCCGGCGAAGACGACGCACCGGTCTTTCCGAAGGACGGGATCGGCGACCATGTCATCCATGGGAGCGCTTCGATCAACCCGGATGGCGTAGGCACGAAGGCGGCGTTCTGGCACCACCTCAGCGTGGCCCCGGGACAGACAGTCGAGGTGCGGCTGCGGCTCAGCCGAGAGAATGCCGGCATCGACGAATCGTGGGTCGCGACGATGCGCGATCGCGAAGCCGATGCCGAAGAGTTCTACGCGGCCCTCACGCCCGCCACGGTCGACGCTGATCAGGCCATGGTGATGCGGCAGGCCTTCGCCGGGATGCTCTGGTCGAAGCAGTTCTTCCACTACGACGTGGAGCGCTGGCTCGACGGCGACCCGGCCGGCCCGCCCCCGCCGGAAGCGCGGAAGAACGGCAGAAACAAGGAGTGGCGCCACCTCAACAATGCCGACGTGATCTCGATGCCCGATACCTGGGAGTACCCCTGGTATGCCACATGGGATCTCGCGTTCCACTGCGTCGCCCTCGCGCACGTCGATTCCGACTTCGCCAAACGACAGCTCCTCATGATGTGCCGCGAATGGTTCATGCACCCCAACGGTCAGCTCCCCGCATACGAGTGGGCCTTCGGCGACGTGAACCCTCCGGTGCACGCCTGGGCCGCGCTCCGCGTCTTCGAGATCGACGGCGGAGCCGACTACGCCTTCCTCGAACGCGTCATGCACAAGCTCCTCCTCAACTTCACGTGGTGGGTCAACCGAAAAGACGCCGAAGGCAACAACGTCTTCCAGGGCGGCTTCCTTGGTCTCGACAACATCGGGCCGATCGACCGCTCAGCCCAACTCCCCGTGGCCGGGGTTCTCGAGCAGGCCGATGGCACCGCGTGGATGGCCATGTACTGCCTGAACCTGCTCGAGATGTCGATGGTGCTGTCCGAACACGACGACACCTATGAGGACCTCGCGTCGAAGTTCTACGAGCACTTCGCCTACATCGCTTCGGCGTTGCACGAGCGTGGTCTTTGGGACGACGAGGACGGGTTCTACTACGACGTCCTGCGGCACACTTCGGGTGAACGCCAGCTCGTCAGGGCGCGATCGATGGTCGGTCTGTTGCCGCTCGCCGCAACGACCACGCTCGGCACCGCAACGCTGAACAAGCTGCCGCGTTTCGCCGCCAACCTCCGATGGTTCGAGATGCACAAGCCCCAGTTCGCCCGGAACATCATGCACACGCACGAGTTGGGGGGCAGCGAGGGTCGGCTGCTCGCGGTGGTCTCGCCGGATCGCATGATGCGACTACTCCGACGCATGCTCGACGAAACCGAGTTCCTCTCACCACACGGCATTCGCGCCCTGTCCCGTTTCCACCACGAGCACCCCTTCGAGTTGCGCGCCGGTGAGTTTTCCGCGACCGTCGACTACGAGCCGGCCGAGTCGACATCGGGCCTCTTCGGCGGGAACTCCAATTGGCGCGGCCCGGTGTGGTTCCCGGTCAACTACCTGCTGATCGAGTCGCTGCAGCGCTACGCTCGGTACTTCGGCGACGACTTGACCGTCGAGCATCCCGTGGGCTCGGGCACCATGCGCACTCTGGCCGAGGTTGCCGACGAGTTGAGTCTCCGCCTCGTGAGGCTGTTCCTCGAAGACGGCGACGGCCGCCGCCCGGTTCACGGTGCGTACGACAAGTTCCACACCGACCCCGTGTGGCACTCGATGCTGCCGTTCCACGAGTACTTCCACGGTGACACCGGCGCCGGTCTCGGGGCCTCCCACCAGACCGGATGGACCGGTCTCGTCGCCAACCTCATCCTCAATGCGAACTGTGTCGACGCCGAGGCTGGAGCGAGCGCCCCGCCAGCTCGTCCGACTCGCCAATGATGCCCACGGAGTCCCTCACCAACCTGTTGGTGGTGATGGCGGTGGCGTTCGCGGCGCCCGTCGTTCTCGGCTTGATCCCGCGGTTGAAGGTGCCATTGGTCGTCGTGGAGATCGTGCTCGGACTCGCCGTCGGGCCGCAGGCGTTGAACTGGGTCCGAGATGACGAGACCGTGAAGGCGTTCGCCTTGGTTGGCCTTGCGTTCCTCCTCTTCCTCTCCGGTCTCGAAATCGATCTCCGCCGCTTGCGTGGCCCGCTGCTCAAGGTGGCGCTGCGAGGTCTTGTGGCCTCGGTCGCGCTCGCCGGCCTGGTCGGCCTGGCCTTCCGGGCGGCCTCGATCACGACCGACTTCCGGCTGGTCGCCGTGAGCCTGACCGCGACGTCGTTGGGGATCGTTGTCGGCGTGCTGAAACAGAGCGGCCAGGAAGATTCCACGCTCGGTCAGTTGGTCATCGCCGGCGCATCGCTCGGTGACCTCACGGCGATCCTGGCCCTGTCGCTGTTGTTCTCGAGGGAAACCCGATCAGGAACGGCCCGAGCCCAGCTCCTCGTCGTCTTCCTCGTCATCTGCGCAGTCGCCGGTGCGGCGCTCTTCGCCAGCGCACGAAGTAGCCGACTGTCGAGCGTCCTCGTGCAGTGGCAGGACTCGTCTGCCCAGGTGCGCGTCCGTGGCGCGGTGGCGTTGGTGTTGCTGTTGGCCGTGGTGGCCCAGCGCACCGGCCTCGAACTGATCCTCGGGGCGTTCGCCGCAGGAATGCTGGTGGGCGCGCTTGACCGAGATGCGATGCAGACCCACCCGTACCTGCGCATCAAGCTCGATGCCGTTGGCTTCGGCTTCCTGATCCCGGTGTTCTTCGTGGCCAGCGGAATGCGCTTCGACGTGCGCTCGCTCATCGACCACCCCGCCGCTCTCGGCCGTGTTCCGCTCTTCCTGATCGGACTGCTGATCGTGCGTGCGCTGCCGGCGTTGGTGTACCGCTCGACGTTGGGAATGCGGGGCGCAGTCGCGGCGGGATTGCTGCAAGCGACATCGCTACCGTTCCTGGTGACCGCATCGATGATCGGCGTCGAGACGGGCGCAGTCAGTCCGCAGACGTCAGCCGCCATGGTGGCCGCGGGCCTGGCATCGGCGTTGGCCTTCCCGGCAATCGCCGCAACCATCGCGCGAACGGCGCGAACGCCGATGGTGAACGGTTGATGACACTGAGAAGAACCTGAGGTGCCCTAAGCGAAACCTGAGAGCGGAAGGACGATCCGGTGTCGGTTCATCGATAGTTTCGCCGAGCGACCACGGACGGACCGGGTCGGCCAGGAGACTCGTGCGTACAAACGATCGCTGCCGCACATGGCGGGAGACGAGTGTCGAGGACGAGGCCGCGCTTGTCGCCGCACTGCGGGCAGGCAACGAGTCAGCATTTCGCGGGGTCGTGCTCGAGCACAACGCCGCAATGCTGCGGGTTGCACAGCAGTACGTCTCGAGCCGGGCCGTGGCTGAAGAGGTCGTCCAGGAAACCTGGCTCGCCGTCGTGAAGGGTGTCGGGTGCTTCGAAGGCCGTTCGTCGACCAAGACGTGGATCTTCCGAATCCTGGCCAACATCGCCCGCAGCCGAGGGGTGCGCGAACAGCGCGTCCTTCCCGTCAGCAGTCTGGACCGGGTACGTCGCGAGTTGACCCGATCCGAGATGACAGCGGAAGTGGATCGATCCCACTGCGGGGATCACGTATTCGACGGGCACTGGGCGAGTGCCCCGAAGGCACAGCGCAAACTTCCCGACGAGCAGCTGGCCAGTCAGGAAGCGACGCGCGCCATCGAAGCAGCGATTGCGCTGTTGCCGGTCAACCAGCAGCGCGTCGTCTGGCTCCGAGACGTCGAGAGCTGGACCGCCGACGAGGTCTGCGAAGCCTTTCAGCTTTCCGATGCGAACCAGCGCGTTCTTCTTCATCGCGCACGTACCAAGGTGCGGACAGCACTCGAGCATCACCACTTCGCCGGGTGTAACGGCTGAGACGTTCGACGGACAACAACTCGGACGGTTCGGGAGCGGCCGACACCTCGTCACGCTGACCTCGACCGCAGCAAGCCGCAGCAGATCTCACACATCCCCTACGTCAACGACAGCACACTCACAAGAAGGAACACCATGAACGGACTCACCGGTAGGACCGCGATCGTCACGGGCGGCGGCTCCGGCATCGGCCAAGCCATCGCCATCAAGTTGGCCCACGAAGGAGTGCGGGTTGCCATCAACTACGTCGGCTCCATCGATGGAGCCAACGACACCCGGGCGTCGATCGCCATGGATCTCGACTCTTGCGTGTGCGCCATCCGCGACGGCGGCTCGGAGCCGTTGCTGGTCCGTGCGGATGTCTCGAACGACGCGGAGGTGAGTCGCATGTTCGACGAGGTCGAGGAGGCGTTCGGAGGCGTCGATCTCCTCATCAACAACGCCGGCATCCAGATCTCGGGTGAATCCGACACCTTGGCGGTCGCCGACTTCGATCGCGTCCTGGCCGTCAACCTTCGTGGCTCGTTCCTCTGCGCCCAGCAGATGATCGGGAGGCGCCTCGCCACCGGCGGAGACGGCTCGATCGTGAACGTGTCCTCGGTTCACCAGGAGATCCCGAAGCCGAGGTTCCTCGGCTATTCGGTCAGCAAGGGCGGCATGCAGAACCTCACCCGCACCCTTGCGCTCGAATACGCCGGGCGTGGCATCCGTGTCAACGCCGTTGCCCCCGGAGCGACCGTCACCCCGATCAACCGCTCCTGGATCGACGATCCGGAAAAGCGGGACATGGTCGTCTCCCACATTCCGATGGGCCGCGCCGGCACGGCCGAGGAGATGGCTGCGGTGACTGCGTTCCTGTGCAGCACCGATGCCGCCTACATCACCGGGCAGACGATCTTCGTCGACGGCGGACTGACGCTCTTCGCCGACTTCCGCTCAACGTGGTCGTCGGAATGACCGGCCCGGCACCCGCGTGGCCGATCTCGCGGTATGGAACCGATGATCAGGCCGGCGCGCTCAACGAGATCACACCGGAAAAGACGGCCGACGCGGCGCGATTGGTGCGCGACGGTCGCGTCTTCGACCTCGCCCACGTGCTCGACGAACACTCGCCGGCATTCCCGGGCCGCACGTTCCGGCAGTGGATGCACGAACGCGCGCCCGACGGCGGACTCGGCCAGAACCAGGTCCATTGGGTTGCCGAACGATTCGAGGCGACGTCGCAGATGGGAACGCACGTCGACGGACTCAACCACCTGCAGATCGATACGCGTACCTACAACGGGTTCGACATCAACGAGATCAGCACTCCCACCGGCACGTCGCGTCTGGGCATCGAGACGCTTCCCCAGGTCGTGACAAGGGGGTTGCTCGTCGACGTTGCCCGGGCCCGCTGCGTCGAGCGCCTGGCAGAGGGCGAAGTCATCACCATCAATGATCTCCAGACGGCCCTGCACGCGCAGGGCCTCGATGTCGAACGCGGAGACGCCGTGCTCTTTCACACCGGCTGGGGAGCGCTGTGGGACACCGATCCTGGGCGTTACCCGACGGGACAACCCGGCCCGGGAAGCGACCTTGGCGAATGGCTCGCGTCCAGGAGGATTGCCCTCACTGGTTGTGACACGTGGAGTTACGGGCCCGTACCGCCGGAAGATCCCGATCGACCGTTCGCCGTGCCGCAAACCCTCAACGTCCGACACGGCATTGTCGTGGCCGAAAACCTCCGTCTCCGCGAATTGGCCGCGGCCGGAGTTGTCGAGTTCATGTTCGTGTTGTCCCACCCCAAAGTGCGCGGTGCCACCGGGGCGTGGACCGCACCGCTCGCAATCGTTTGACCGCCTGATCACGGCGTCCTCAGCAGAACCAACTCCGGGCAAGCCGGTCCCTCTTCAGCTCCGTGGCTGCCCATCAAACGACGCGCCAGCCCGGCGCGTGAAAGGAAAACGACATGGAACACTTCGACATCATCGTGATCGGGTCCGGCGCCGGCGGCGGAACCGTCGTGCACGAGTTGGCCTCGACCGGCCGGCGCATTTTCTTCCTCGAGCGCGGTGACTATCTGCAACGCGAGAAGCAGAACTGGAGTTCGGAGTCGGTGTGGGGCGATCTTCGCTATCGCAACAGCGAACGCTGGACCGATGCCGGGAAGGGCACCCAGTTCCTGCCCAAACAGCACTACTACGTGGGTGGCAACACGAAGTTCTACGGGGCCGTGCTCTTTCGTATGCGCGCGGATGACTTCGGGTCCGTGCAGCACGTCGATGGCATCTCACCCGCCTGGCCCATCTCCTACGGAGACCTCGAACCGTTCTACACCCGAGCGGAACGCCTGTACTGCGTGCACGGCGAACATGGTGTGGATCCGTGGGATCCCCCGGCGAGCGCGCAGTACCCGAGCCCGCCAGTCAGCGATGAACCGAGGATCGCCCAGCTCCGTGAGGACTTGACCGCACATGGTCTTCACCCGTTCTCGTTGCCCCTCGGCGTGATGCTCGATGAAGCCAGCCCCTCGACGAGCGCCTGCATCCGGTGCGACACGTGCGACGGTTACCCGTGTCTGGCGAACGCCAAGGCCGACGCCCAGGTCGTCTGCGTCGACCCGGCGCTGCGATTCCCCAATGTCCAGATGCGGACCAACACGAAGGCGATTCACCTCATCACATCCTCCGATGGTCGACGAGTTGATCAGGTTGTGTGCGAACGCGACGGTATCGAGGAGCGGTACCAGGCCGACCTCGTCGTCGTCTCGGCCGGTGCCATCAACTCGGCAGCGCTGCTGTTGCGCTCGGCCGACGAGCGCCATCCCAACGGGCTCGGGAACTCCTCCGGTGTCGTGGGTCGTCACCTGATGCTGCACAACAACAGCACGCTCATCGCGATTTCCAAGACCCCCAACCCGTCGAAGTTTCAGAAGACGCTCGGCGTGAACGACTTCTACTACGGCGACCCGTTCGATTCGGATTGGAAATATCCGCTCGGGGCAATGCAGATGTTGGGCAAGAGCGACGCCTTCACGATGTCGCTCGACGCACCGGATTCTGACGACCCCGCCGCCCTGGCGCGCCACAGCCTCGACCTCTGGCTCACCACCGAAGACCTTCCGTTGTGGGAGAACCAGGTTCGCGCCGATGCCGACGGCGGGATCACGCTTCATCACGGCCCGTCGAACCTCTCCGCTCACCAGCGCCTGGTCGCCCGCTGGCGAGAGATGCTCGATCACCTCGGATGCCATGGCGAGGCGTTCGATCGCCCCACCTACCTCGGCGGCAAGCTCGGCCTCAACGGCGTCTCCCACCAGAACGGCACGGTGCGTTTCGGTCACGACCCTGCATCCAGCGCGCTCGACGTGAACTGTCGACTGCACGACGTCGACAACTGCTACGTCGTCGACGCCAGCTTCTTCCCCTCCAGTTCGGCCGTGAACCCGACGCTGACCATCGTCGCCAACGCACTGCGTGTCAGCGATCACCTCACGGCCCGCCTGGCCGGAAAGGACCTGTGATGGACAATCCCGTCGACCGCCTGCCCGCGACTTACCGGGCGACACGCCTCTCGATGCATGCGTTGGCCGAGCATGTCCTCTGCCTAGCAAGGTACAGCGTCGTCGGCCGCATAGACCTGAGCCCAGTGCCCAACGGAGTGGGCACGCCCGCATTCGGGCCCGACAGTAGGGTGGTCGCGGTCGAACGCCTTCACGACGCAACCCCGGCCGAGACCAACCCCGGCGTGTTCATGACCGTGCGTACGATCGAAGCCGTCCGGCGCGAACCCGTCTCCACACTGCGGTCCGCAGCGGCGTTCGCCGGCACAACGCCTGGCGCTCCGACGGCGGTGTTCACCCCTTTGACGGCGCTTGATCTCGATGCTCAGCTCTCCATCGACGGCGAATCACTCGCGATTCTCGCGAATTGGTATGCATACGGACGAAGCGCCATCGACGTGTTCGTGGCCCAGTGCGCCGGGATGGGCGACGAAGCCGATCCGATCAAGCTCTGGCCCGAGCATTTCGATCTGGCTACGACGATTGCCAACGTGAACTACGGCGTTTCGCCCGGCGACGATCTGATCGACGAGCCATACGCGTACGTGGGACCACACGCTCGCCCCCTTCCTCACGCCGACGACCCGTTCTGGACTCACGGCTTCGGCGCCGCGAAACCGTGGAGCGCCTTCGCCACCACCGAAGATCTCGTGGGGTTCTTCGTGAAAGGCCGACTTCTGGCCGGCTAAGGCCGGCGGTTGGCCCTGGGCTCTTAACTCCACCGAACTACTGCAGATTGCGCAGGCAACGCTGTCGCGGGATGAAGAAGCCCGCGCGAACCGTCGGGGTTCAGGCAACCGAGCAGGGCAGGCGTCGATGCCGTTGAGGAAGCTCGACATCAGCCGATCGGGTTCGCCCGTGACCTCCAACTTGGGGAGGCCTCGCAGGATCGTCGTAGTCGTTGCGCAGTTCCTCACGTTGATCAGGATGGTCCGTCAGCAACTTGGCACCCCAAGAGATGGCATGACGTGTCGTCTCGTTCCCGGCACCGGCGAGGAGGTTGAAGAAGTTCGCGAACTCGTTCGCCGTGAGGCGCTTGCCGTCGACTTCGGCTGCCATCAGGATCGAAGCGATGTCGTCTCTCGGGTTCTGACGCCGGTCCCGACCCAGAGCAAGCGCGTACTCGTACATCTCCATGATCGCCGAATTCAACTTCTCGAGGGAGAACCCGAACTCCGGATCGCCAATTCCGTTGATGAGGTTCGTCCACTCGAAGATCTGTGCCTCGTCGCTCGGCGGAACTCCGAGCATGTCGCAGATCAGCTGGAGCGGAAACGGCGCGGCGAGATGCTCGACGAAATCGAGCTACACGCGCGGATTACGGTTCACGGCGCGCACGTCGGCCCATTTCGTGACCGACCAGAAGCCCCTGCCCGGCGGCGTGCCCGGCAATGAATCCAGGCGCGAGTGGTAGGCGACCGGCTGCTCCGCCCGCAGCCGGGCGAACACCGCGTCACGTTCGTCGATCGACTGCCCCCAGAATCGGAATCGACCGAGCTCGATTCCATCCACCGTCATCGATCCGCGTTGCGTCATCAGCGGAACAGAGCGTGCCGCGGTGCAGGCGTGCTGGTACGGCCGAGGCCCGCTTGCCGCTCACCCCTCCGATCGGTTCAGCCGCCGGTCACGCCGCCGAGGAACGCAAGCACCGACGACCGTTCAATGCGTGCCGCGTTGTTGGTGGGCCAGCAGGGTATGTCGCCGGTGCTGGTGACACCGAGGATCGTACAGGTGCCCTTGGTCGTGGCAAACGTGGGGCCGCCGGAGTCGCCGTAGCACGCGCCGGCCGAGCCTTGACGTGGATCACGCCTGCGTCACGCACGGCTGCCTCAGGCCCGCAGGAACAGCGTCGTCGCCGACCGGCACGACGACCGGACGCGGCGCTTCCTGCCCCTGGCCTAGGACAGGATCAACGCGAGGAGCATCAGCCAAAGCACCTTCACCAAGACGGTCATATGTACACGTTATTTCCGGGTGTCCAGCATGTGGCGGATGGCACACTCGGGTTCGACTGCCGGTCGACGATCGGCGTCCGCCCGGAAGATTGAGACGAACGGCTCATTCTCACGGAGAGCGTTCACTGCGAAGCTTTCTTCATCGGTGAACAACGGTTCGGCACACGAGCCTTCGTTCACATTCGCGCTTCGTCGGCCGCATCGTCAGGCGGAAAGGGAGGTATCGCCGTGGAAACCCAGCTCAGCCGGCACGAATCCGACGGCACCCTCGACATCGAGCACCTCCTTGCCGCCTGCCAGAGCGGCGACTCCTCGGCGTGGGAAGTGCTGATCGACCGCTTCGAACGTCTCGTGTTCGCCATCGCCGTCCGCGAAGGACTGAGCCGCGAGGACGCCGCCGACGTCACGCAGGCCACCTTCGAAGCGCTGATCTCCGCCTTGCCGCTAATCGAGACCGGAACATCCGTCGGCGCCTGGCTGGCCAGCGTGGCCCGTCGCCTCGCGTGGCGTCAACGAGAGCGCAGACGCCGCGAGGACGCGGCCCTTCGGCGCGACGGACACCAGTTGATCGTCAAGGCCGGCCAGAAGTGGTCCCCCTGGTCCGCCCAGCACGACGACTTCGATGCCGGCGGCGCGCTGCCCGATGACCGCGCACTCGAGCTCTACGAACGCCTGCTCGGGATGGGCGAGCCGTGCCGCACCATGCTCACGTCGCTCTACCTCGATCCGAAGCGGCCGACGTACGCCGAAGTCGCGGCTTCGACCGGCCGACCCGTCGGGAGCATCGGACCGACCCGAGCTCGATGCCTCCAGCGTCTCCGTTCACTCGTCACCTTCGAGGCACCATGAGCGCCTTCTACGACCCGAGGTTCCGACGCCTCCTCGACTGGACCGAGGCCCGTCGCGCGGGAATCACCGACGCCCCGGTCCCGTTCGCCGACGATGAATCCCTCGACGCCGTCATGTGGATCGAATCGTTCCTCGACGCGGCCGAAGTCGTCGCCCGGATCGAACCACCTGCGTCGCTGCGGTCGCGGCTGCAGATGGCGTTCGCCAATCAGCATCGTCGTGACGACGAGCAATCCGTCGGGTTCGCGACGCTCGGCCTCCTCGCAGACTCCCGCCACCCCTCGGAGCTTGTCGGCGTTCGAGGGTCGGCGACGCGCGACGGGCAGGCGGCATCTCCGCTTCTGTCTGGCGGAGAGCCGGCGACGGCGTTCGTCGAGGTGAGGCCCACCAGCGCGGTGTCCGTTCGCATCACCGGCCAGTTCGTGGACCACCGCGGTGATCCCACCGGGACGAGGGTCACCGGGCGATCACGGGGGAATCTGTGCGGCCACAGGGGCTCCGAGCGCAGCGCTGTTGAGCAACGCCCGCCAACTGCTCGGTCACGGCCCTTCCGCAGCAGGGGAACCTGCTTCGCGAGTGCCTCGATCAGGCAACACCCGACGAACGCAACATCGTCGCGCACGCGACCTCCCTTCTCGCCCGCGTATCGCTGATCGAGCGGAAGCCGACGCAGCGCTCAGGCTGATCGCCAGAGCACGTCGCGCGTGAGCGGACCTCACCGGCCGATCGAAGCGGGTCGAACCGACCGGCTCGGTGCCGGCGTGATCGACGTCCCGGCGAGTCTCGCCAAGTGACGTGACGGGTCGCCTCAGCCCCGGCGATTCGGACGCCCGGTGCGCCCGAGCCGCGCGGCGAGAAGCAACGCCGGGAGCAAGCGGTATCGCCCGGACTCCGAGGCCGACACCAGCGCGACAAGCGCTTCGCGCTCACGACTGAACGGGGCAAGTCGACACAGCTCACAACCGAGGTTGTCGCAACGGCGACGGGCGCCGGGTCGCCGATGACCGTGGCCGACAAAGGCATCGATGGCTTCGCCCAGACCGGCCTGGTACGGCGCCGCTGTTCTCCGCCATGGCCCGGGTCCCGTGGTCGCATGGGCCGGGACGGCCCCGTCGCGAGCGCGCTGGAGCATCGGGCGGTCCGATTCGGTGTCGCCCACCGCGAAGAGCAGCTCCGGTTCACTGCCCGAATCGTCGGCGAGGCGGGCCCGAAGCGCGTCGAGACCCGTGCCCTTGTCAATGCGCGCCGAGACGAAGTCGGTCTGGCCGTCGCCGTCGATCGCCCGGATCCCGACGAGCAGGGATGCGCAGTCCTTCATCAGCTGAGCCGGAACCGGTCCCTGCTCGACCCGCGCTCGGATGCCGAAGCGGTACGCCTCGTCGAGCTCCACGCCAGGGGTTGCCGAGAGCCGAGCGCGCAGTGCGTCCATGCAAGCGCGCTCTCCATCCGAACGGAGATCGACGCACTCGTCGCCTTCGGAGAGGTAGAGAGCCGACCCGTACTCGGCAACCGCGCCGATCAACCCGTAGCTGCGACACCGATCACGCACCTCTTCCAGCCCGCGACCGGTCGCGAACACCGGAACGAATCCGTGGCACAGAAGCGAGCGAAGTGCGAAGGCGCTCGACATCGTCGGTGCGGAGAAGCCGAGGAGGTCCGACTCGAAGACGCCATCGATGTCGAGAGCCACAAGCTGCCGGGCGATCCCGGGGGTCGTCACCGAAGGGTGACTGAACGGGCCGTCAAGGAACACCGTCGCGAAGTAGTGCTGCATGACGCGGGCACCCGCCTGGCGAGCAGCTGAGGCCGAGGATGGGTCGCGACGGCAGGCACCCCAGAGCTGGACGAGTCGAAGAAGCAGCCATCGCTCGGGCGTGACGACATCACCGGTGAGCTCCGCATATCGCCGGAGAAGGTCGTCCTGATGCGGGACATCCAGATTCCGATCGGTGGCGCCGGCCAGATCGAACACGGCGTCATAGCTGCTCAGCCCGTGATGCCAGTAAGCACGGTCCTGGAAGCCGACCGTTCGGAGCGCCCGATCGGAACCCCCAAACCAGTTCTCCAGCTCCATCGTGCCGTCGATGATGGACGGCGTCGACACGTGGAGGATCCGACGGGCGAGAGGGTTCGCGGCGAGAACCTGGGCGATCGGCCACGCCCGCCCGAAGGCGCTGCTGATCTCGGCAGCGGCCGTTTCCCAGACCGGTTGATCACCGGCAAGCGTGAGGCTGGTGTCGGCGCGCGCCGGCAGCCGTTCCCGGCGATTCGCCACGTAGGTCGGTAACCCGTCGAGCAGGGCATGTCTTCCGTGGGGCGACGTCCAATCGACACGATGCGACTCCGGCAGCCATTCCCGATACAGCAGGCCGTTCCGCAGGCCCAGGATCTCCGGCACCGCGGCATCCTGCGTCCGGGCCACCACGGCCACGTGCTC
>JANPDB010000296.1:0-4442 GCA_031431255.1 Acidimicrobiia bacterium
TCGCGGAATTCGCGAGTCGGATTTCGTTGTGGCAAGGACGCAGGAGGCAGCGCCTGCCTTGTCCAACCGCAACGACGAGGACGCCGCCACGGCGGAATCCGGCCGAGAATTCCGCAGCAGACTTGTGACTCGGGACACTAGCCGACAGGCTCAGCGCCGCTGCGAGAGGGCAATCAAGGGATCCGCCAGGAGCGCGTCGAACAGCGCGGCCGAACGCGGTGGATCTTCGCCCCGTAGGTGCTGGTCGATGAACGCGCCGATCATCGATGCGGTATGTGCGCGTACGATTGTGCCCGAAGTGCCAGCGGGATGGTCGAGGAACGGACGCCCGGCGGTCGGGTCGTCGTCGGGGTCGGTGAAGGAGAAGTGATTCGCTCCGCGAACGAGGGCGAGCACGCAGTCGCCCCGATCACTCGTGAACGCGTCGCGGAACGTTCGGCCGACCGGGTCCCATTCGACCCCCGGCGGCGTGTCGTAGCGGAATCGGCTCCGATCGATCACCCCGTCGTGGGTGCCACCGATGAGCAACACCGGGCAGTCCGTCGGGGTAGTTCGCATGATCGTCCCGGATCCGTCTGCCGGAGGAACCCCCACAGCAGTATGTGCACTTATGGATACGACCGCTTGAACAGACGGGTGATGGCGATGGTCGGCGGCGCCCAGCGCGATCGTCCCTCCGGCGGAATGGCCGATGACGCCGACGCGTGAGGTGTCGAGAAGACCGCCGAGGATCCCCGGTCCGACGTTCAGCTCGGCGAGCGCTCTCGTGATGACCTCCACCGCAGGAGCCTGATCACCGTCGCCGCCCATGGCGCCCAGCGGGCCACCCGCCTGGACGACGATGCCGCCAGGCCCCGGCGAAAGCCAGGAGAACGTCGCCACGACATAGCCGAGTGGCACCAAGGCCAGGGCGAGCCAGCGGTAGTACTCCGGACCGATGTTGACCGGATTGCAGACCACCACGACGGGAAACGGCGCGAGCGCGCCGTCGGCGGCGATCATGCCGCTCGACAACTCCGCCGGTCGCTCGCCGTTCGCTCCGCCCGGCACCTGTGACGGGTAGAACACCCGCACGTGGACTGCATCGAACGGACCGCCGGTGCCGGCCGACGCAACGGTGTGAAGTAATCGAACGAGCGAGGACACGAGGATGATTCCACCACGTCCGAGCCCGAACCCACGGCCGACTGGTGAACGTCGGCGAACGGCAGGGCAGGCGAGCGTGGCGGTACAGTCGTCGACGATGCTCAAGAACCAGTGGTACGCCGTCGAGTTCGTGCACCTTGTCGGGGACAAGCCGCACAAGGTCCAGATCATGGGTCAGGACCTCGTCCTGTACCGGACCAGTCGCGGTGAGCTCGTCGCCCACAACGACCTCTGCGTACATCGTGGTGGCGCGCTGTCGGGTGGCAGCGTGCACGGCGACTGCATCCGCTGTCCGTACCACGGCTGGGAATTCGGACCCGACGGTGCGTGCAGCAAGATTCCGTCGAACGCGCCCTCGGTGCCTATCCCGAAGAAGGCACGGACGGACAATTACCCGGTGGTCGAGCGCTACGGCTTCGTGTTTGTCTTTATGGGCGACGCACCGGAACACGAGCGTCCACCGGTACCGCCGATCGAGACGCTCGACCCGACAGCCAAGGCACACGCCGAGGGCTATGCCGTCGTCCACGGCGAGTTCGTCTGGAATGCCAACTTCGAGCGGGTGATCGAGAACGCCGTCGACATCGCCCACACCCCGTTCGTGCACGCCGGTTCGTTCGGGAACCCGGACAAGCCGGAGATCGACGATTTCGAACTCGTCGAGCTCCGCGACGATTCGGGTCGGCTCATCGGCGCGCAGACGACCGTGCTGCTCGACCCCCCGCCGGCGAGCGGCATGTGGAAGTACCTCCGCAAAGGCAAGGAGCGCCCGCTCGTCAAGACCAAGACCGGGCTTTACTTCCCGAACGTGAGCATGCTCGAAGTGAACCTGCCCCTTGGACAGCTGAAGATCTTCACCGCGGCAGTGCCGATCGACGAGCACACGACAGTGTCGAAGTGGACGATGCTGCGCACGTTCTTCACCGGTAGGTGGGCCGACAAGAACTCGTACGGGCGGACCATGAAGATCTTCTACGAAGATCAGCCGACCGTCGAAGGCCAGCGCCCCGAACTCGTGCCGTTCGACCTTTCGGCCGAGCTCCACGTGAAGAGCGACTCGCTCCAGCTCGCCTATCGCCGCTGGCGCGCCGCGCAGTACGACGCCGGAAACGGCATCGAGCCCCATCGCATCGTCACCGCCGACGACATGCGCACCCGCACCGTGATTCCGTCACCGGCGAGGCGCGCCAATCCGGAACTGGCGAACGCCTGGGTGCTCAAGGAAGTGGCCTCGCGGATGATCGAGGCCGACCGGGCAAAGGCGCGAGCGGGGGACCAGTCGTGAGCCGCACGGTCGCCGCCGGAGCCACGTCGTGACGCGCGCCCGCGACCTCTGCGTCGAACAACTCGACGTCATCGTGGATCGGCTCGGGCTCGTCGAGGACGTCGGGGAGAACGGCGCACCACCACGCTTCCCCCTCGTCGGCGGCTTTGGGCCGGTGGGGGTGTGTCGGACGTTCCGTCAAGACGCAGCGCCCGGTGCTGACGCCATCACGCTGGTGTACATCGCGATGTCGGTCGAGATGATCGGTCTCGACAGCCACATGTTGTATGCGCACACACCTTCTACGAGCGCGGTCCCGCACTTCACCCTCGATTCCATCTGCACCGGGGACGAGTTCGCGTTCCACCTCGATCTCCCGCCGCGTGTCGACCCGGGTGCGAACCTTCGCTACCTCGACTTCGTGTACTCCCCGCTCGACGACGTCCGAGCCGCCACGGTTGCGCTCGATGGCCTTTCGCCCGCCCACATCTCGCCGCGGCAGTGGTCGATCATGTCGTCGTGGATGATCGTGCAGCGGGCCACCGCGGCGGCGTTCGAAAACGTGTTCGAACCGGTGCACCGCTATCGGGATCGCTGGCTGGACCTCGTCGCCGGTGGTGTTCCCGATGAAGTGCTCGAGGGTCCTGCGGCCGACCCAGTGGAACGCGCCGCCCGCGATCTCCGCAACCGCGCCGCCGTGTTCAACCCCGAGGTCGACCCCGTGTGGCTGCAGGTCGACCGGATGCTGGGTCAGGAGATGTCGGGCCGGCTGCAGGGTCTGCTCCGAAACCCGGGCGCACACTGACTCGATGGTCGCACCAGGGCAGCCGCGTCACGCGCCCGCCTCGCTGACGGCGGCCGCTTTCATCATCGCGGTGAGCATGTCGAGTTTCGGTACGTCGGGGCGCCGGTAGGCCTTGCGACTGTGGCTGAGGCCGAGCCCGACAAGCATCTCGGCCAGCTTGTACGACAGCGGGCCCGGGTTGATCACCGGCACGGGCAGCTCCTCGCGCAGGTACGGCACCGCCTGATGCATGGTGGTCGAGCCGATGCAGATGACTTCTGCGCCATCCTCCTCGATGCAGCGCATGCCCATGTCGCGCAGCATCGGGAAGATGTCCTCCTCCTTGCCGCCGAGAAGGTTCTCCGGATCGGGCATCACGTTGATCGAGCGGATCGAGGCGCACTTGTCGGCGAGCCCATGCTCCTGGAGTCCCTTCTTGTAGAGCGTCATCCAGCCGTCCCACTGCGTGAGCACCGAGAACCTCGACCCGAGGAAGAGCGCGATCAGGTAAGAGGCGCGACCCGGTCCGATGACGGGGATGTCGAGCACCGAGCGGAGCGCGTTCACGCCCGAGTCGCTCATCGTGTCGACGCAGACGGCCTGGTAACCCTCCTCCTGCGCCCTGCGGCCTGCTTCGAACATGGAGACCTCGGCGAGCGCCAGGTCGTGGTAGCTGTCGTAGAACGCCGGTCCCGCCTTGACCCCACGGAAGTCGACGATGGTGTCCGGGGCGAGGCGCACGTCGTTCATCTGGGCCTGGCGGTTCCCGATGCCCTCGTCGCCGAACGCGAATGGCACGATCACGAGCACCTTGTCCATAGCGGCCTCCTTTGGGGTTGTCCGACCTGCGGCGCACCGTTCTAGCAGGGAGGTCTCCGATGCCAGCCGTCGGCGTAGATCTCGTCGGCCCGTCGACCGTGGACCCTGGACAACGCAGCGTTCCCGCATACACTCGTGCGACCGCGGCCAGGCTCCGCGCCAAAGGGTCTGCCGACTCAGCCCTCCCGTTCGTCCAACCAACTCAAGAGGTGTAACCATGCGTATCCGATCAACCGGGCGACTCGTCGCCCTGGCGGCAGCGTCCGCCCTTCTGCTCGCTGCGTGCGGCAGTGATTCCAAGAGCACTGACGCTCCCGCCACCGAAGCTGCCGCGACCGAGGCCGCCCCTGCGGAGACCGAGGCGGCGGCCGTGGAGACCGAAGCTGCTGTCACGGAAGCGGCGGTGGCCGAGACGGAAGCGGCGGCCGG
>JANPDB010000297.1:0-2268 GCA_031431255.1 Acidimicrobiia bacterium
TTGCGCTGGCGGCCAATCGGCCTGATCTGTCGGCGCTCAGCGACGCCGAGATCGTGGCGTATGCCCGCACGACCCAGCCGCTTTTGCGCAAGCTGTTCGAGAGCCACACCATCTCGTCCGGTTCCTCCGGCATCGCCCCCGGCATCCACGCCGCGATAGGTGCGGCGATCGGCGACGACTCGATCCCGATGAAGATCCTCGCCGGCATCGGTGAGGTCGACTCGGCTGAGCCGAGCTACGCGATGTGGGAGCTGTCTCGCATGGTCCGGAACTCGCCCGACCTCACGGCAATGTTCGACGCGGGAGTCCCCGGCCTCGTGGCGCGTCTCGAGGCAGCGGCCGAACGCGGCTCGGCCGAGGCCGGCGCGTTCCTTGCTGCGGGCGTCGACTTCCTGGCGAAGTACGGCTCCCGCGGCCCGAACGAATGGGAGATCAGCGCTCACACGTGGGGGACCGACCCGGAGATCGCTGTTGCGGCGATCGACCGCGTCCGCTTCCAGACGGATGAAGAGTCTCCTCGGGCCCGCAACGCGGCCAAGGTGGCCGAACGTGAGGCCACCATCGCCGACGTCCGGGCAAAGCTCGCAGCGATCGGCAGCGACGAGTTGACCGGCACGTTCGAAGCCGGGCTCATTGCCGGCAGCCAGATGAGTTTCCGCGAGCGGACCAAAACCAACATCATCCGCGCCGTCCACGAAGGTCGCCTTGCGTTCCGAGAGCTCGGACGTCGTCACGCCGAGGCCGGCAACCTTGCGGCTGCGGACCACATCTTCATGCTCCTCGATGCCGAGCTCGAGTCGTTCGTGGCCGATCCGGCTTCGATGAAACAGACGCTTGCCGACCGGGCCGCCCAGTGGAAGACGCTGTGGGAGCTCGAGCCGCCGTTCTTCATCGTCGACGGCAAGGTACCGCCGCTGTCGACGTGGAAGAAGAAGGGCGTGTCCGACGCCGCCAAAGCCGGTGTCGGCGACGTGCTCACCGGCGTCGCCGGATGCTCTGGTGTCGTCCGCGGCCGAGCGCGGGTGATCCTCGACCCGTCCGACCCGGGTGCGCTCGAGCCCGGCGACATCCTCGTGGCCCCGCTCACTGATCCGGCGTGGACACCGCTGTTCATGGCCGCGGGAGGCGTGGTGGTCAACGTCGGTGGACAGATCAGCCACGCCATCATCGTGAGCCGGGAGCTGGGTCTTCCTTGCGTCGTGTCGGTTACCGATGCAACCAATCGGATCGTCGACGGTTCGCTGATCGAAGTGAACGGCACCACCGGCCAGGTCACCGTCGTGGAGCTGCCGTGACAACACGGAAACCGTTCCGTTTCGGATTGCAGAGCTTCAACGCCGAGTCCGCGGCCGACTGGCGAAACCAGGCCCGTCAGGCCGAAGCGCTCGGGTACTCGACCCTCCACCTGTCCGACCACATCCTCGGTCCCGGGCCGGCGCTCAAAGCGACGAACCACCCGGTGCAGAACCTTGCGTCCATTCCGGCAATGGCGGTGGCGGCCGAGGCAACGTCGACCATCGGCATCGGCTGTCGGGTCTTCTGCGCGGATTTCCACAATCCGGTGATCCTGGCCAAAGACCTCGCCACGCTCGACCTGTTCTCCGACGGCCGTCTCGAACTCGGCATCGGAGCCGGCTGGCTGCAGGGTGAGTACGAGGCGATCGGCGTGCCGTTCGATCCGCCCGGTGTGCGGATCGACCGCATGATCGAGACGATTGCCGTGCTGCGCGCCTGCTTCGATGACGGTGAGGTGAACGTGCAGGGCACCCACGTGCACGCGGTCGGTTTCGAGGCACTGCCGAAGCCGGTGCGCCGCGAGGGCCGCTCCCGACCGCCGTTGATGATCGGTGGCGGTGCGCGTCGCGTCCTCGGAGTGGCCGGACGCGAAGCTGACATCGTCAGTCTCAACTTCGACAATGTGTCCGGCAAGATCGGGCCGGCTGGTGTGGGCTCCTCGACGGCGGAGATCACCGCCGAGAAGATCGAGTGGATCAAGGCCGGCGCTGGTGATCGCTTCGACGCTTTGGAGTTGGAGATCGGTGCGTACTTCACGGTTGTCACTCCGGCCCGCGAGCAGACCCTTGAGAAGATGGCGCCGATGTTCGCCCTCACACCTGAGCAGTTCGGCGAGCATCCACACGCATTGATCGGCTCGGTCGATTCGATATGTGAACAGATCATCGAACGACGCGAGCGCTACGGCATCAGCTACATCACCGTGAACCGCTCGAACCTCGAACCATTCGCACCCGTCGTCGCCCGGCTTGC
>JANPDB010000298.1:0-7353 GCA_031431255.1 Acidimicrobiia bacterium
TTCAGCCCGGAACGCCATCAGTTGTGCGGCGTCACACACCGCCTCGACGTCTTCGAGCGTCGCCGGACGAACGCCCTCGTGTCGCAACCTGAGCATTGACGTCTCGTCGTCCCTCGAGGGCGCCGCGACATCAACCTTCACTGTGAAGCGGTCGAGTTGGGCCTCGGGGAGCGGGTACGTGCCCTCGTACTCGATGGGGTTCTGCGTGGCGACGACGAAGAACGGATCGGGAAGCGCGCGGGTGGTCCCGTCGACGGTGACCTGGGATTCCCCCATCGCCTCCAGGAGAGCGGCTTGTGTCTTCGGTGGTGTGCGGTTGATCTCGTCGGCCAGCAACACGTTGGTGAACACCGGACCTGCCCGGAAGCTCAGTTCTCCCAGCGCTCCTCCCATGAGCGTCATCGTGCCGGTCAGGTCGGTCGGCAGCAGGTCAGGGGTGAACTGGGCGCGCCGGAAGGTCAACCCGAGGGCCTGGGCGACCGCGTTGGCGAGGAGGGTCTTGGCCGTGCCCGGAGGCCCTTCGAGCAGCACGTGTCCACGTACGGAAAGTGCGATGAGCATGGAGTCGACGACGGTGTCCTGCCCGACGACCACCTTGCGTACTTCGGTGAGCACGTTGGAACGGAGCTGTCGCATGGTCATGCATCCTTTGGTTGAGTCGGTGTCGCTGCCCCGTCACGGGAGGCCGCGGATCGGTTCTTCTTCGCCGCTCGACCGAGCAGCGAGGCCACTGCGGCCACATGCTCGAAGCGGCCGGGCGGGAGCGGACGATCGGGTAGGTCGGGCCCGCCGATGCGGCGTCCGACGGCGAACATCCAGACGAGAACGGCGAGGACGAACCCCACAAGCAGGGTGCGAACGTTCGAGGGAATGGCCGAGAATCCGGCGCCAGTGCCCCTGCGGAAGCCGTGCCCAGCCTCGGCGAACACGACGCGCCGACCGCCGCTCAGGAGCTCGACGGCGAAGACGGCGTTGTCCGTGCTGGCCAACGTGGCGTTGGAGAGGATCGACGCGTCGGCCAGCGCGTCGAACGACCCCTGTCGGGCGAGCACGACTCGGAATTCGCGGTCGACGACAATGGGGTTGAACGTGCCGCCGATCCCCTCCCACACGCCGGGAGTCCCGGTCGTGGTCAGGGTGCGGAGGGGAAAGAGGTCGCCGATCGTCGTGATCTCGCCGATCGCGCCACGCCGGACTTCCGCGACGTTGTCGCCAGATGTTTCGTCACCCTTCCAAACCCGGCCGATCCATCGGCCGGATCGGCTGCCGCCGCCGAGCAGCCGACCGCCGCGTAGGACGAACGTGGCGAGGGCATCGGTCTCGATGGGAGAGAGGATCTGGTCGAGTACGACGAGTCGATCGTCGGTGGAGACCTCGTTGCGGTCGATCGCCTCATTGATGGGTCGGGTCAGCTGCACGACCTCGACGCCCTGTCGGCGCAACAGGGCGTCGAGGGCCGCGAGGCCCGCGGGGGATGTTGCGTAACTCGACGCCGCGGGCCCGCGGGCACCGCGGCTCTGCTGGGAGAGCTCACGCATGACCGCAAGTGCCAGCACGCCGACCACGAGGATGATGAAGATGCGGCGTCCCTTCCCGGTCAGGGCGGCAGAGAGGATCGTTGCGTCCTCGGCAGTCGTAGGCCCCCCGGGGGTTGGGGCTGACGCGACGTCCTGTGCTGTGGCGCTCACGTGCGCTGCCTTCGCCATCGACGCTTCTTCTGGGTGGCTGCGGGCTCGCCCTGTCGCTGCCTGGCCTTGACGGCCCCAGCGGCGATGACCCTCGGCCATCGCTCCCTCGCCATGAGGACGTCGGTGATTCCGCTCGGGCTCGACGCATAGGCGATCTCGTCGAACCGCGCCGCGAGGGCCGAGAACGTCGCATCATCGAGCTGGCCGGCGAGCTCGCCGTTCGGACGCTGCTCGGGGATTCTCACGGCGTGATGCTCAGCCAGTCGGCGCAAGCCGGCCCGGAACCGGAGACGGACGGCGTCGCCGTATCGACCGGATTGCTCCGCCTCGTCGGCCTGGCGTTCGAGCTCACCGGCTGTGTGGCTGTCGCCGCGTCCGGTCTCGGCCCTCCTCGCCCGAACCGTTCGTGTCCGGGCGAAGCGGAGCGCAAACGCTCCCGCGATGAGCAGCATCACGAGAACGACGGCGATCCACACCGCACTTCCGCCGCCGGGAAGAATCTTGTCGAGCTGGCGGAGCATCCATCCGAAGGGGCGGCCGATCGGTCGGACACGATCACCCAACCAGGTGAGCACGCCGCGAAGCGGTTGGGGCGATTTCTCCGTCTGGAAGCGGCGCTCGCGCAGGATCTCGGCGGCGGCACGGCGCGCGTCTTCGGCGGTGAGCGCGTCGGCGGCAACGAGCTTCACGGGTGTCGTTTCGGCGAGGAGAGACGACCGGGCATCGGGTCGCGTGCAGGGCTCGGCGTCAGTCGGACAGCGACGATGCCAGCACCTCGAGGTCGAAACCTTCCTTGCGGACACGGAGCTCGAGATAGATCAGCACCGCCATCGCCGCCGAGACTGGGGTGGTCACCGCGGTGGCGACCGTACCGGCGATCGCCAGCCACACGAACTCGAATGCCTTGTTGTCGCCGCCGAGAGCCCCGAGGATCCCGGTGATGACGGTCTGGAGGAGTTGGGCCACGATGCCCGTCAAGATGCTCGTGACGATCAGATTGCCGAACACCTTCCACCAGAAGCCCTTCGTGAGCCCGAACGAGCGCTTCACTGAACCGATCGGGCCGAGCCGCTCGACGATGATCGCCGGGACCGCCGTCGACACCCGGATGAAGAACCAGAAGAACGCAATGACCATCAGGATCGCTCCGAGGATCACCAGTAGGGCGATGCCGGCAATCGCGCCGATGACGATGAGTGCGATGGCAGGTAGGGACGCTCCGAGCGCTCCAATGGCGGAAACGGCGTAGCTGCCGATCGACGCCGGCGTCCGGCGCAGGGCGTACGAAAGCGATTCACCCGCCTTCGGACGACGACCGAGGTGGTACTCGGCGATGAACCAGGTGAGCGCGCCGGTGACCACCGTGGTCGCGATGAGGCCGAGGACGACGGTGGCAACGATTGCCCCGATCTGGCCGGACGTGACCTCGGGAAGTTCCCCGGCCTTCGTGGTGCCGATGTCGTCGATGATCGAGATCGAGGTCAGCGCGATCAGCACTTGGAACGGCAGCACCATCAACGCCGCCATCGGGAAGAGAACCCGGAAGTTGGCGGACACGATCTTGATCGAGGCGTCGATCCGTTCGCCGAGCGTGCGCTCGCGCAGCTCGGGGACTTTCGTGGGGGTCGACGCCGGAATCACCGACTCATTGTTGCGCGCTTCCTGCCGAAGTGGCGTTCATCTCGCCGCGTCGACGGCTGTCGTACCGCGATGTGTCGATCGGTTTGTGCACGCTTCTGAGCTCTTCGGCCAGACTGCTCCTCATGAACCCGCGGACGGAACTCCTGGTCAACCGATCTTCGATCGGAGAGACCCAACTGCGAACGACACCGCTGGCCGAATTGGCACCCGACCATGTCCGCCTGGAGATCGAGCGGTTCGCGCTCACCTCGAACAACATGACCTATGCCCAGTTCGGCGACCAGCTCGACTACTGGGGCTTCTTTCCGGCCGAACTTCCGTGGGGCAACGTGCCGGCGATGGGATGGGGAAGGGTGACTGAGTCGCGCGTCGGTCGTGTTGGCGTCGGGGAGCGCTTCTACGGCTGGTACCCGATGGCGACGAGCGTCGACGTGCTCGCCACCCCCGTTCCTCTCGGCCTGCGTGACGACGGCGCCCACCGGGCCAAACACGCTGCGGTGTACCGCATGTTCACCCGGTCCGACCTCGATGGTCTTTACACCACTCCCGAGGACGAGGATCGCCACTCGCTGCTGCGCGGGCTCTTTCTGACCGGCTTCCTCGTGGACGGTTTCCTCGGCGCGACTTCGTACAACGGAGCGACCCAGGCGATCGTTCTCTCGGCCAGCAGCAAGACCGCCCTCGGCTACGCGCACAGCGCGAAGGCCCGTGACCTCCGGTTGATCGGACTCACCTCAGCGTCGAACCGGGAGTTCGTCGAGTCTGTCGGCGTCTACGACGCCGTGCTGGCTTACGACGAGATCGACGTTCTCGCCAAGGAGCCGTCGGTCGTCATCGACATGGCCGGGTCCGGGTCAGTTGTCGCTGCGGTGCACGAACGGCTCGGTGACCTGATCACCTATTCGATGGGTGTGGGCAAGAGCCACCACGATGCACCGTCGGCCCGCGTGACCGCAGGACCCAGGCAGCAGGGGTTCTTCGCCCCGACGGCGATGGGCGATCGGGTGCAGGAATGGGGTATGGAGGAGTACCAGCGGCGCATGAAGGACGGGCTCGCGTCGTTCATCGACGACAGCCGTCGCTGGTTGGAAATCGACGAACGACGCGGCCCCGACGCGGCGGCGGGTGCGTGGGCGGCGCTGTTCGCTGGAACGGTTGCGCCGAGCAGCGGGCTCATCGTGTCGCTACACGGCTGAGCCCGCGGCGGCGAGTCCAGGGGCGTTCGCGGCGTTCTCCGCCGTCACATGGCGTCGGGTCGCAGTCCGCTGACGATGGTCGGGAAGTATTCGGCGACCGTCGGGTGGATCGGCAGCCACGAGGCGAGCGCCGAGACCGGTGCGCCGACGTGCATCAGCAGGCTGATGCTCTGCACGATCTCCTCGCCGTGAAGTCCGAGACACGCCGCGCCCAGGATCTCTCCGGTCGAGGTGTCGGTGACGATGTGCACGAGACCATCGGTCTCGCCGTCGAGTATTGCCTTCGTCACCCGGGCCATGGGGAAGCTCACTGTCGAGATCGACCGGCCGCTGCGACGCGCTTCATCGAACGTCATGCCGACGCGGCCGAGCGGGGGATCGGTGAACAGGGCGTACGTCGTGCCCCGACCGGCGACCGTTCGTGGACCACCGGCGAGGTGGTCGGCCAGGATCTCGTAGTCCTGATAGGAGGTGTGGGTGAAGGCGCCCCGGCCGTTCACGTCGCCGACCGCGTAGATGCCCGCTGCGGAAGTTTGGAACACCTCATCGGTCGTGATGAAGCCGCGGCCGTCGCGGTTCACGCCGACGGTTTCCAGTCCGAGTCCGTCGCTGTTCGGCACTCGTCCTGACGCAACCAAGATATGAGATGCCGCAATGGTCCGGCCATCGCCCAGGGTGACCATGACCCCGCCGTCGGCGGATGACACCGACGTGGTCTCGGTCGCCTCGATGACGTCGATCTCCTCGTGACGGAGGAACTGCGCGATCGCGGCCGAAATCTCCACGTCCTCGCGGGCGACGATGCGAGGCGCGCGCTCTACGACGGTGACGGTCGATCCGAATCGACGGAAGATCTGCGCGAACTCCAAACCGATGTAGCTGCCGCCGAGCACGACGAGGTGGCGAGGCAGTTCCTTCAGATCGAGGATGCTGCTGTGATCGAGCCACGGTGTCTCTTCGAGACCGGCGATCGGAGGCGGAACAGACCTGCCACCGGTGTTGATGATGATCCGTCGGGCGCTGAGCCGTTGACCATCCTGGGCTCCGCCGTTGATCTGTACGACGTGCTCGCCCGCTTCGGTGCCGTCGAGACGCGCCGACCCGCGATAGAGCGTGATGACCGGGTCGTTCTCGAGCCAGGAGTTCGACCCGGCTCGCCAACCGGCGAGCAGCGCGTCCTTGCGGCCGATGACCTCGGCGAAGTCCACCCGCACCTCGGGGCAGTGGACACCGAGCGCGGCGCTCGAGCGCGCCACGTGCGCTGCCCGCGCTGAAGCGCGGATGGCCTTCGTCGGTCGGCAACCCGTGTTGATGCAGGTGCCGCCGAGGTGGCTTCGTTCGACGATCGCCACCCGTTCTCCCCGTCCGGCGAGGGTCGCGGCCAGCCCCGGTCCGGCCTGGCCGGCGCCGATGACGATCGTGTCGAATGTGGTGTTTGCGGTCGGTTGCATGGAACCCAGGTTGCCGCGTCGTGGGTCACCGGACCTGAGAGCCGTCCTCAGCAGCCTTCAGCACTCCTCAGACCGTCCTCAGTTTCGTCTGACGGGTCACGGTCGTCGCGTTGTAAGCGGGTGGCTTCCTGTCGGACCGGGTGTCCGGTTGTCCAGTCAGAGGAGGCGTCGGAGCAGGGAGTCCAGTTGTCGCTGCTGCGCGGGATGCAATCCGGAGAAGAGCCGTGTCTGGTTGTCGAGGTAGGCGACGAGCGCTCCATCGATGAGGCGCCGTCCAGCCTTCGTGAGCACGATGGGCTCCGACCGGCGATCGTTCGGATCGCGACGCCGTTCGACGAACCCGTTCCCCTCCAGCTTGTCGACCCGAGTGGTGATTCCGGCTCGGGTGACCATGACCCGATCGGCGAGCTCGGATGGCTTGAGCATGAACGGCTCGCCGCTGCGTCGGAGCGCCGACAGGACATCGAACTCGCCCACGGACAGTTCATGGTCTGCCAGTGTTGCCTCGAGTTGACGCATCGACAGCGTGACGAAGCGGTTGCATCGGGCGAAGAGTGCCATCGGCGCAAACTCGAGGTCGGGTCGCGCTGACTCCCATCCGTCGAGCAGTTCGTCGATGAGGTCTTCGTCGTTCATGCTTCCACTATAGTTAGTTAATGTATAGTTAGGTTACTAACTATCTGGAAGCGAACAAAATCCCATGGACAAGACGACGACCACGAGAAATGAACACCGGCCGAGAACGGGAGCAGCCCGATGAACGCGCTTCGTCTCGCCACGGCGATGCTCCTTGGCCTGTTGGCGGGTTCGCTCTGCCTCGAAGGCCTCGTGCTCGTCCCGTACTGGCGATCCCTTCGTTCCGATGCCTTCGCCGATCTCCATGCGGGGTTCGCCCCGCGCCTCTACCGGTTCTTCGCCCCGCTGACGGCCGGGGCCACGTCGATATCTCTTGTCTCAGGGATAGCGGTCGCATGGAGATCGGAACGGGACCTTGCCGATTGGTGCACGGTCGCCTCCGCTGTCTTGGCTGCGTCGCTCCTGGCCTTCTACCGGCTGTACTTTCATGCGGCGAACGAACGCCTGCCGGTGTTGGCTGCCGACGGCAACGACGACGCCCTCTCGGCGGAGCTCCGTCAGTGGCATCGGATCCACCTGGCCCGCACCGTCGTCAGCGTCGCCGCCTTCGGCCTGGCAATGCTCGGGGTCGCCGTCTGACTCCGTTCCCGCCGATGCTGTCTAGTGTCCCGAGTCACAAGTCTGCTGCGGAATTCTCGGCCGGATTCCGCCGTGGCGGCGTCCTCGTCGTTGCGGTTGGACAAGGCAGGCGCTGCCTCCTGCGTCCTTGCCACAACGAAATCCGACTCGCGAATTCCGCGA
>JANPDB010000299.1:0-2340 GCA_031431255.1 Acidimicrobiia bacterium
AGCTTCCCGTCGGTTTCCACGGTGAACGAAACAACGCACGGAACGTTGCGCTCCCTCGCCGCTTGCGCAATGCCGATTGCCTCCTCGACGTGCGTCATGGTGAGCGCGGTGACCAGGTCGACCCCAGCGTCGGCGAGCGCCCGGATCTGGACATCGTGATAGTTCGCCGCTTCGGTCGGGTCCATGGTTGCGTCAACGACGTACCCATCCCCTCGCGGGCCAATAGCTCCGCTGACGACCGTCACCACGTCCGAACGGGCGTCGGCCAGCCCACGGACGAACGCGACAGCACGACCATTCACGGCTGCGACACCGGCAACGTCGTACCCACTTCGTGCGGCCCAGTCGGGATTCGCTCGCCATGTCGGCGTGTCGACGATGATGCCGACACCTGCACGCGTAGCTGCATCGAAGTACGGCGAGTAGTACTGGGCGAGCGCGTCCCGACCGTCAGGAGTGTCCAGGAGAGGAAACGCCGCAAAGTCGGGAAGGTCGAGACCGAAATGAAACACCAGGGTCGTCTCGAGGCCACCATCGGTGAGGAACAGCGGCGCTCCCATTTGGGGAAGATCCGCCCACTTCGCTGTCGCCATCTCGACTCCTTCTCGTCGCCCTGTAGAACGATATCTCGGGAGTCAAAAGGACGCACGAGCGAAGTGGAGGGGTGGCGCCGATGGGGCCCCGCTCCGAGGAACGGAGACCCGGCGACGGAGGAGCACGGGCGAGTACCGGAGTGGGTGGGGAGGATCGGTGACAGGACCCCGCAACGCAGCGGGAACGAAGAACCCGCGCTCAGCCCCAGGTGCGCGGGGTGTCGTCGAAGTCGCCGTCGATGAGTCCCACGAGGAACGGGTTGGTGACCCGTTCGCGGCCAATGGTCGTGGTCGGTCCGTGGCCGGGGAGGACGGCGACGTCGTCGTTGAGGGGGAGAATCTTGTCGGCCATGGACTGCATGAGCGCGGGGAACGAGCCGCCGGCGAGATCAGTCCGGCCGATCGAACCGGCGAAGAGGTGATCGCCGCTGAACAGCAGGGGCGGGGCACCGTCCATGTCGAGTCGAAGGCACACGCTGCCCATGGTGTGACCGGGGGTGTAGAGGCAGGTGAACTTCATCCCGGCCCCCTTCACGACCTGACCGTCGTCGAGCTCCTCGATGAGCTCGGGCGGGCTCACGTCGAGGTCGCCGAGCATGCGTCCGAACGACCCGCTGCTTCCCCGAGGATCGAGAAGCATGTGGCGGTCGTGGCGGTTGATGTGCACCGGTATCGGATGGGCGTGGGCCTTGACGACCTCTTTCACACCCCCGATGTGATCGATGTGGCCATGGGTGGAGAGCAGCGCGACCAGCTTGAGTCCATGGTGATGGATCCGCTCGAGCAAGCGGGTCGGGTCGGGTGGCGCGTCGATGAGGACGCATTCACCGCCCGGGCCGTCAGCGGCGACGATGTAGGCGTTGGTCTCCGCCAGCCAGAGCGGTAGCTGCTCGATCAGGAACGACATGTGCGGATCAACGACCTCTGCAGCCGAATTCTTGTCGCGTGCTCAGGCGAGGTTCTGGGCGAAGAAGGCGAGGGTGCGTTCCTGAGCGACGTCGGACGACGCCTGGTCGAAGTCGGCGCGGTGGTCGCAATGGAAGCCGTGGTTGGCGTCGTAGCGGTACACGGTCGCGTCCGGCCATGCCGCGGCGACGGCATCGATGACGTCGGCGGGGATCCAGACGTCCTTCGTGCCGAAGTGACAGATGGTCGGGACCTTCGGGGCCACACCGCCCTTGACGAGATCGCCGACGCCGCCGCCGTAGTACGACACGGCGGCGTCCACGTCGAGGTTCGCCGCCGCCATGGCGGACACGGTGCCGCCGAAGCAGTAGCCGACGATGCCGCCCTTGGCCACCCCACGGCTGCGCAGGTAGGCGATCGCCGCGCTGACATCGGCGGCGATCCCGGCGGGTTGGAGGGCCATCGCATAGTCGCGCCCCTCGGCGATGGTTTCCGCGGTGTACCCGATGCTCACGCCGCGCTTGACCCGGTCGAACATATGAGGAGCAACGGCGAGGTAGCCGGCGGCGGCGAAGCGATCGGTGTCCTCCTGGATGTGGGGGTTGACCCCGAAGATCTCCTGGATGACGACGATCCCAGCGGTCGGGGCGGTTGTCGGTTCCGCCACGTATGCGGCAAGTTCGTGTCCATCGGCGGCGGTGAGCGAGATCGTGGTCATGCCCTCCACTGTAGGGAACCGATCGGAACCATCCCACTTCGTGGACGGCGGCATCCCGGATGGCCCGCTTCCGACGGGCAGGTTCAAGGGGTGATCGCAACGGTGGTCGTTCTCAGCGCAAGG
>JANPDB010000300.1:0-2504 GCA_031431255.1 Acidimicrobiia bacterium
GACGCAATCAGCCGACGCGATCGTGCTCGACACCCGGACCCCGACCGATCGGGCGCTCTACGGCTGCATTCCGGGTTCGCTGCATGTCCCCCGAACGGTGCTTGAGTGGCGGGTAGCTCAGGACGCGCCACTGAAGCTAGAGCAAATCACGTCGACCGCGGTCACGATCGTCGTGGTCTGCAACGAAGGCTTTTCCTCGAGTCTCGCTGCGGCAACGTTGCAAACCCTCGGCTACGAAAACGCCACCGACCTGATCGGTGGGTTCCTCGCCTGGCGCGACGCCGGGCTTCCTGTCGACCGGCCAGAGAACGACGAGATCGGTATCCGCGCCGATCCTTGCGGTCCGCAGTAGGCAAACGTATTCGTAGCACTCACTACAGTTGCACGGAACCATGGGCCACAAGCACACGAAAGACGAGATCCTTGCGGGCGCACTTGCGGCGGCATTCGAGGACGGGCTCAATCAATTGACCTTCGGTCGACTAGCGAAGCGTCTGGGGATCAACGATCGGACGATCGTGTATTACTTCCCGAGCAAGGACGACCTCATCGGCGAGGTTCTCGTGTCGATGGGCCTCTCGCTTCAGACCATGTTGGCCAAAGGGTTCTCAACTTCAGCCGCCGACCACATGGAATTGGTGCGCACGGCGTGGCCCGTTCTCGCCACGCCTGAGGCCGATCCGATTTTTGCCCTGTTCTTCGAGGCGAACGGGTTTGCGGCCGCCGGACGGGCGCCGTACAACACGCTCGTGCCCCAGCTCATCGAGGCGTGGATCGATTGGGTGGTGCCCTTCTTGAAGGGACCGACAAAGCTACGCCGGGCGGAAGCAGAAGCCGCAATCGCGCTTATCGACGGCCTCCTTCTGCTCCGTCAGCTGAGCGGCCCGGCCGCCGCGAACCGCGCCGCCGCTCGATTCGGCGTGGCGTAGCGGTTCCTCGTTCTCGGCCACCCACGGCTGAGCGGATGCCGGACTGGATCGACGGCACAAACTCCCATTACTGCGCGCGAAGCCCCTTCACCATGGCGGCAACCACGGCGCGAACATCACGACGACGCGCTGCGCTTGCGCCTCGAAGCGTCATGGCGGCCTCGGCCAATAGGCCATTGAGCAAGCGGGCCGACACGTCGACGGACGGCACTGCAATCTCGCCGGCCTCCACTGCCCGCGTCATTGCGGCGCGCATCACCCCGAGGCTCGTCGCTTCCTCCAACGTCCGTGCTCTTTCCCAACCGAGCGCGCTTGGTCCGTCCACAAATAGGATCCGATGAATCGCTGGGTCCTTGACCGCATCGAGCCAGCCAAGACATCCAGCGACGAGTGCATCAACGGGAGTGGCTTCGAGCGGGACCTGCCGAGCAGCCTGTCGAATAGCGGCAGACGACGTGATGACAAACACGGCAGCGAACACATCACTCTTTGCTGCGAAGTGGTGGTAGAGCGCTCCACGGCTGATCCCTGCAAGCTCCAAGATGTCGGCCACAGAGGTTTGCTCGAACCCCCGCTCGGCAAAGAGCACTCTCGCGGCTTCGACGATCGCCCCGCGCGTTGCATCTCTTCGTTCTGACTGCGTTGGCACGTCGCCAATTCTGGCAGAGCCTTGGAAGACCTTCCCTTTACAGACTCACAGTTGGTCTTCTAGAATACCGACTATGAGTCTGTTTCCTTTTCCGTCATTCGATCACTACTGGGCCATGTGGAACGAGACCGATCCCGAGAAGATCAGAGGACATCTGGAGAAGGCGGTGACAGCCGACTTCGAGTTCTGCGACCCCCTTCATTTCCACATTGGTTACGACACGCTGGAGGCCAACGTGCGAGCACTCCGCGCCGAGCATCGCGACGCCAGCTTCGTGGCCGCGTCGGCCATCGACCATCACCACAATCGGCTTCGTTACAACTGGGAGTTCCGCAAAGGACGGCACCTGGTCTTGGTCGGCCTCGACATTGTCACCATGGCCGACAACGGCCTGATCCAGCGCATCGATGGTTTCTTTGGGCCACTCGCCCCTCTCCCTGCTACAGATGCAGGGAGTGCGCCCCAAACGACGTAGGCGGGTTCAACCCGCGAGGCGAGCAACCACCGGCGCGAACGCATCGATCGCATCAGCCATCACGATCATGTACGAACCATCCCAACGCTCATGACGGGCGTGGATCTCGTCGACCAGCGCGTCGACAGAACCAACGAGAGTATTGGGTGACGCGAGTACCGCCTCGGGCGGCACGCCACCCATGTACCCACCAATGGTGGTCGCCGCCGCCATGGTGTCGTCGGTGACGTTGGTAAAGAAATTGAGGAACGCGATCTCGAGGTCGGGATAGCGCTCGCCGGCGGCGTTGCGGACGATCTCCATCTTTGCGTCGGTCTCGGCGGCGGCGATGCTGGCCCACGCCGCGGCGTCGAATTTGCCGGCCCCGACGTTGGGATTGACAGACACGATGTCTCCCAATCGTGCTGCTGTTTCGAGAATCCGCTTCCCCCCACCGCCGGAAAGAATCGGT
>JANPDB010000301.1:0-5102 GCA_031431255.1 Acidimicrobiia bacterium
CGCCAGCCGCAAACAAGTCCGGAAACACGAGTCACATCCGGCGCCTCCTAAGCGTGCTTACTTGACACAGTTTTGACACGGTGACACGCGTTTGACGCAGTTCTCCGGCTTCCAGGGGACTCGAAAGGCATCGACGAGAACGACCACAAACATGCTCTGACCAGGTGAAACACCCTCTGAGCAGCCACGACGCAAATCCGGGCATGCGGGTTCGACTCCCCCCACCTCCACTATTTGCCCTGGTCAGGGCATGTTTTTTTGTGCCTTGACACGGGTTTGACACAGCGGGCAAAAGCGACCGGCGGGGAGAGTGCCCGTGACCTGCGGAAATGCACGCCAGGCGTTGACACGGTTTTGACACAGCGTCGCGCCGTCACGCATTTCGTTTCGAGCTCACTACCTGCGAGTTCTCGTCTGACCCGGGGGTCGCATTCCCCCCACCCTGGAAACTCGCCGTAATTCGCCTAAATTCGCCAGGGTTGGCCGCCAATTTGGCTAAGCCCAGCCGCGGCGGGCGAGCTCCGATCGCAACGCGTTGAGGGAGCGGGTGGCGCCCATGGGTCCGTGGGGATTGCCGGGCTGATACAGCGTGGCGACGTTTGCTTCATACTCCTCCACGATGCCCAGCTGCGACGCGAGATGGCGGGCCAAGCCAAGAGTAGAGGGCATGCGGCCGGTACCCGCATTGAGGAACAAGGCTCGGGCGCTGCTCTCGTCGCCGTCGTGGCGGGCGAACGACGCAAGCATCAACATGGCGTCGTTCGACTCGGCCGGGAAGACGCCGGTAGAGGCTCGCGAGGCGAAGCGCCGTGCCGCGGCGTCCGCTGCCTCACTGTCGCCGAGGGTTAGGAGGGCAAGCGCCCGAACGTCTTGGCCATCGTTGAACGGAACATCGAGATCGTCAAGCATTGCCAGCGTCGCGAGTGCGAGAGCTGGCTTCCCGAGAAGCACTTCCGCCATCGCTTGGCCGGCGACCTGCTCCGTCATCCAGCTCGTCCGACCACCCGACTGAACCGACTCACGGGCGAACGCTCGTGCGTCCTCGAAGTTGCCGTCGTAGAAGGCTTCCGTCCCGAGCGACACGAGCGGAAGGAAGCGTGCCACTTCAGCAACGTCTGAGCGCAGCGAGTCGGGTTGGCTTTGAAGCAACGAGCTCGGCCTCGGCTCGATGCAGATAGCCCTTGGCGCTGCCGGGTGTGAACTGAGCGCTGATGAATGCTGTCATCGCCCAACCAGTCGAACGGAACTCCGGCACCGGTGACTCGCGGAGGTCGCCCGCTGTTGCGATGACGACCTCGAAGTCCAACAGGATACACGACAGGTACCAAAGTTGGCCGAGCACGCAGCCGTGGAGCTCCGTGTCGAGCGCCACGGTGTGTTGCGAGGTTCGGGTGAGTGCACGGGCGAGATCGATCATCCGCGCGTCGAGATGGTATGCGCACTGACTAGCGGTGAGGAGTTCACCGGCGACAACCCAGCGTTCGCGGTCGGCAGCCCAGTCGAACGCCGTCGTGATGTTCGAGCAGTCCTCGCGGAGCCGCAGTCCCACATCGAGCGAGCCGACCACCTTCAGCCCTTCGGCCATCGCAAGTGAATGGAAGTGCCCGAGGTGCCGATCGCGGACCGCTTCCGCTTCACCGGCATCGACGAGTCGGTCCTCGGCGTAGGCCTTCACCGTCTCGAGGAGTCGGAACCGGGTGGCTTTGCGTTTGTCGGCACGCACGACCAACGACTTCGCACGAAGCGTCTCGACGTGCCGCGTCGCCACCCGCCGATCAAGACCCGTGACGGTCGCGACAGCGTCGAGATCGAACCCGTCGACAAAGACTCCAAGTGCCCGGAACACCCGCTGTTCCTCGGCTTCGAGGAGGTCATAGGACCAATCGAGCGTTGCCTCCAATGTGCGTTGACGACTGCGGCGTCGACCGCCCGACAACAACTGGAACCGATCATCGAGCCCGGCCAGCAACTCGTCCGAATTCATCACCGTGACCCGCGCCGCCGCCAGTTCGATCGCGAGCGGCATGCCGTCGAGACGCCCGCAGATCGCACTGACCGTTGCGGCGTTCGCCTCGGTCAGCGTGAACGACGGATCGACTGCGGTGGCCCGGTCAACAAACAGCCGCACCCCGGGTGAGCCCGCCGTGTCCGTCGGCAATGACCCCAGCACCACCGTCCGCTCGCCGTCGATGTCGAACGCCTCACGACTCGTCGCCAGAATCCTCGTCGGATTGTTCGTTGCCAGGAACGCCTCGACGAACGCCGCGGCCTCGTCGATGACGTGCTCGCAGTTGTCGAGGATCACCAGCGCCTGCTTGTCGGCGAGGAACGCGAGGATCTGGGTCGTCGCATCGCCGCTCATCAGGTTCAAACCGAGACCGTTGGCGATCGCCCCCGTGACCTCCGCTCCGGTGTTCACCGCAGTGAGATCAACGAACCAGACACCCGAACGACAATGCGCTAGCTCCGCCTCACCCACCGTTATCGCCAGACGGGTCTTGCCCGACCCGCCCACCGCCGTCACGGTTACCAGCCGAGCCCCCGCGAGCAGACCACGCACCCGGGCCACCTCCGCATCTCGACCGATCATTCGCGTCGGCCGCACCGGCAGATTCGACATCGACGGATCAACCACCCGCAACGCCGGGAACGTCTCGGAGCCGAGCTGGAACAACCGCAGCGGCTCGGCAACATCACGCAGGCTGCGAAGCCCGAGATCGGTCACATCAGTGACACCTGCGGCGATCCGCACCGGCTCCGTCAACAACACCTGACCACCATGACCGGCGGCCTCCACCCGGGCGGCGGTGTTGACGACCGTCCCGAAATAATCACCACCACGCTCTTCCGCCTCACCAAGGTGCAAGCCCATGCGCACCCTGAGCGTCGGACCAGGCCAGGTCGCGTCCATAAGCGCGCGTTGCGACTCGCTCGCCGCCCGCACCGCGTCGGAGGCCCTGGCGAACGCCGCCGCAAACGAATCACCGGCGGTCGTAAACACGTACCCGCCGTTGCCCTCGATCGCTTCCCGCAGGATCGAGTCGTGCACCAACAACGAGGCCGACATCGCGTCCTTGTCCGCCGCCCATAGCTTCGTGGACCCCTCCACATCCGTGAACAGGAACGTCACCGTCCCCGACGGCAACGGTCCTGGCGCAGTCGAACTCATGAGAGCCAGCTTCCCATGCGGCCAACCATCGGGGTCGGGAGCACTTGCCGTACCCTCACGACGACCACGCCCGGAGAAGTTCGTCGGGTCCGAGGGTGATGGGGACATCGCGCACTTCGAAACCTGACGACGAGACGGCGAGAATTTTTGTTCGGTCATCTACGCCGGGCACCAACGCCAATTGGGCTGCGAGCGCAGACGCGTCGGTGCCGGAAAAAGGTCGGCGCTGTCGCCACTTGATCGACCCGATGAACGACACCCTGCGTTTGCTGCCGTTCCCGTCCACGCCGACGAGGTCGACCTCGGTTCGGCCGTCGCGGGTCCAATAGCTCGCCACGGTGTGCGCATCCACACCGTCGATTGGAAGGAGCCGGGAAACGCTGTCACGAACGATCGGCTCGATGGCCTTGCCTCGGTAGTCGGGCCATTGCCCGACGATGTACTCAAGGACCTGCTGCGAACGCCCACGGTCGAGCAGCGGCAAAGCGGGCTCGATGAAACGCGTCCAGAACGCTAGATACGGGTCGGCGATCCGATACCTGGTCTCACGGCCACTCGGTCGCCCCGATGTCGGTTGCTCGATTGCGATGGCGCGCTTCGCGGTAAGGAGTTTGAGTGCACGGTCGAGCGATGCCGCAGCCAGTCCGGTGTGAGCCCCGATCGTCGTGAACGTCGGGGCACCCGAACCAATCGCCGTCAATACCAAGCGCGCTTGTGAATCGGCAGGGAACTCGGCACTCATCATGCGCTCGCCGACGATGGACAGCACCTCTGTCGATGTCGCCAGCTGCGAAGCGAGGAACTGCTTCATTGTCTGCCTCGGGCTCCAACGATTCACCACGTTGGGGAACCCGCCCGTCACAAGGTATGCGTCGAACGCGTCGACAGCGGAAAGTCCGGTCAGGAAGGCAACGTCGTGCGGGGTGAGGGGGCGAAGGTCGATCTCGCGAGTCGGGCGCCCATAGAGGGGTCGGCCGTATTCGGTCAACGCCTCCATCATCGCCAGGTCGCTCCCGATCACGACCAACAACACCGGCGCGTTCTTTAGCGACCGGTCCCAGGCCTTCTGGAACGCCCCCTCCACGTCCTTCGCTCCAGCGAAGAGGTACGGGACCTCGTCGACCACCACCACGGTTGGCACCTTCACCGTGCGGGAGAGTGCGCTCAGCGCCGCGTCCCACGACCCGAACATCGTGTCAGAGAGTGCCTGGTCTGCGTCGATGCTCGGGTCGCGCATCAACTGCGTGAACTCGTTCAGCTCGGCCGACGAATCCCGCCCCTTCGTTGCCGTGAAGAACACCGCCAGCGCACCGCTGCGGTCGATGAACTCCTCAATGAGCCGCGACTTCCCAACCTGGCGACGACCACGAATCAGCACGAATCGCCCACGTCCCGAACTGCGAACCTCGTCGAGGTCAGCTTCGAGCAGGGCAAGCTGTTCGAAGCGACCGGTGAACCCAGCACGATCCATGTCGAGAGCCTACACGATGCTTCCAACTATGGAAGTTCCAAGATCGGAACTACCAATGGACCGGCCAGTCCCAAAAATTCTTGGCTCGAACCGCCAGCGGCGCGAAACCGGGTACCTCCTAAGCGCGCTTACTTGACACAGTTTTGACACGGTGACACGCGTTTGACGCAGTTCTCCGGCTTCCAGGGGACTCGAAAGGCATCGACGAGAACGACTCGAAACATGCCCTGACCAGCCCAAACACCACCTGACCAGCACCAACGCCCAACCGGGCATGCGGGTTCGACTCCCCCCCACCTCCACCGTTTGCCCTGGTCAGGGCATGTTTTTTGGTGCCTTGACACGGGTTTGACACGGCGCGCGGGGAAGACCGCCCGAGAAGGTGCCCGTGACCTGCCGAAATGCCGGGTTGGCGTTGACACAGTTTTGACGCAGAGTTGCGCCGTCTCGTTTGCCTGTTCT
>JANPDB010000302.1:0-5182 GCA_031431255.1 Acidimicrobiia bacterium
CAGATCGGGCAGCGGGAACTGGTCGGCGCCCAGCGACAGGCTCGTGGTCGAACCGTATTCGTCCTGACCGAGCGCGTAGTTCAGACGCAGGCTGGCCTCTGAAGACGACGTGGACCGAACGGGCGGCACGTAGTCGGACTCTGGTCCGAGCAGCGCCTGGTCGGGGTACCGGAAGAACGGGATCGCGCCGTCGGGACCCATCAGCACGACATACTTCAGGCTCGGGTTCGCCGACCGGAACCGGCCGACGAGGTCTTTGATGGCACCTGCCACCAGGTTCTTGGCGTAAGGACAACCGGGCTTCGCATCGCTTTGGGAGTTGAGCGCTTGCACGCGTGCGTCGGTTCCCACGTCGACCAGCACACCCGCCACCTCGGCCTTACCCGAGAACGCAGAGATCCTCGTGCGCAGTCCAGCGAGGTCGGTAGAAGCATTGCCGGTTTGGGTGCCGGGCATCCGGGACGAGTCGATGAGAATGAGTGTCTTGGCCCCGCCCGCAGTGACGCTGGTGTTGCTCGGCACTGAGCTGTCCCCCACCCCGACGCAGGCCGGAAGATCGTTGCGGGCGACGTTGAGGTTGAACGCCTTGGCGGTGGAGAACGCACCGTTGCGGCCACTCACCCGGGCGTAGAAGAACCCGGTGTTGTTCCACACGTCAGCGATGATGGATTCGTCGGCGGTGCCGGGAGTGGTGGAGTTGACGATGAGGCTGCGGGTCTGCGCGCTGGAGAACGTCTCCGGGCTGAACACGCTCGGAGCGACGCCACTGGGACTGAACACGCTGGGGCTGAACACCGACGGCGAGAACACCGACGGCGAGAACACCGACGGGCTGAACACACTTGGGCTGAACACCGACGGGCTGAACACCGACGGCGAAAACACCGACGGACTGAACACACTCGGGCTGAACACCGACGGCGAGAACACCGACGGGCTGAACACACTGGGGCTGAACACACTCGGGCTGTAGGCGTCGGGGCTGAACACCGACGGAGAGAACACCGACGGGCTGAACACACTGGGGCTGAACACCGAAGGAGCGAACTCGGCGCTCAGCCGGGTCACGTCCTTCAGGCTGTTGAGGTCGGTGAACTCCTTGCCGATGTCGGTGAAAAGCGCAAGGTCGTAGTCGGCGCCCAGGTTGGTGAGGTCGACCTGCACCTTGCCGCCCGGCTGCACGGGGAACTTGTACCAGCGCGCGCCGCCCGCAGTATCGATGTAGCCGGTTTCCGACCCGCTCGGCCCGGGTGCGTTCAGCGAGATCTCGACGGCGCGTGTCCATGTGTCGTTGTCGGCGCCGCGCGCCACGCAGGTGCTCGGCGTGGTGGCCGCACTGCTGCCGACAGACACCGTTACGGCCAGGAACTTCGGTGGCACCGCGGGTGCCACGGGCTGTACGAAGTACCTCGATCCGTCGCCCAACGTGGGAACGTCAGCGATGGTGCCCACGACCGAAGACGGGCTGCCGAGCAGCCCGTTGGTGCAGGTGGCCGCACCAAGGATGTTCGCGTTGTAGGTCGTGTTCGGCAAGCCGGTGATCGTGCCGAACACGTTGGTGCCAGCACCCGATCCGACGGCCTGGACGATGCTCGCCGTGACGCCGCTAGGGGCGGGAGCAATCGTCGTGGTGGTGGAAGATGTGGTCGGTGGCGGTGGTGGCGGCGGGCACGGTGCCGGGCTGGTCCCGGCGTTGACCGTGAGGGTTCCCCGCAAGACGTCGTTTGCGTCGAAGTGGCTGCCGGTCATGACGAACCCGTAAGTGTCGCCCTCCTGGACACTGAGCGCCTGTGTGCCCACGTAACAGAACCCTCCCGATGGTGGGGCGCAGCAGCCCCCCGCGTAATCCGAGATGATCAACGTTTCGGTGCGGGTTCCGTCGGGTCGTTGTACGAACGCCTTTAGTCCGACGTTGACCTGGAAGAAGGCGTGGAAGCCGCTGTACGTATACGCAAGGGGGACTAAGTAAGAGAGGGCGGGGAGGGGCGGACCGTCGGGAATCGGAGCTGGGGCAAGCGCAACGGTCGAGAACGTCCACGATTGCGGCGGGACGCCAACGCCGGGCCGATCTACCCCTGGTGTTGGGTCGTAGATGTACCTGAACTCGGCCGGCCCCGTCAACCCATCGAGAATTCCGGCGACAGAGCTGGCGGGGGTGGGCGAAATAGCACTGCCTGACCACGGCGTGGGTAAAGTGCCGGCGCTCGCCGGATTTCCTGCCGAGCCGAAGGACAGTCCGGCTAGGACTGCGAACGCCACGGAGAGCGATCCGAGGACCTTCCGCCACGACCTCCGCGGCGCGGGACGTTGTGAACCGCGTCGTTGCCCCGACGCACGAAGGCCGACGAGTCGACTCCGCACGCGCCGAAGGGCCGACTGCTTGCAAACAACGTCTTCCGCCATGGTTCTTCGTTCCTCGTTCGAACGCGGTCACAGTCGAGGTTCCGCCAGGGAACGCCGCGGCCACGGTTGAACGGCCACGATAAGTGAACGGTCCTTCAAACAACTAGTCACGGGGAGCGATGTCATCAAACGGAAACATGTCGTTCATTTCTCTGCCACGGCCTCGCTCCCACCGACTCATTCGAAACGTTTGCCAGAACGACGTGGAGGCGCCATCCCCGTGACAGCTCGCGGAAAGCCAGCGCCTTGATGCTGCCCCGGTGGCAATGGTTCGAGCACGAAAGCGATCCGAGTACCTCTTTGCCGGCGCGCTGCTTGCCCCGAATCTTCTCCTGCTCTTCTGGTTCACGTACCGGCCGCTCGTCGAGTCGCTCCGTCTTTCGCTCTATCGGTGGGACCTGATCTCTCCGCAGAAGGTGTGGGTCGGCCTCAGCAACTACACCGAGTCGTGGCGAGACCCGGTCGGCCGCAAGACCATCGTCAACACCCTCATCTTCTCGATCACGACGGTCATCGGCTCGACGGTTGGCGGTCTGCTGTTCGCATTCGCTCTGCTGAAGAAGCGCAGGGGCTCGTCCGCCGCGCGATCGGCACTGTTCTCGCCGTACATGATGCCCGGTGCCGTTGTTGCCATCGTCTGGTACTTCATGTTCGATCCTCGCTTCGGACTGCTCGCCGCGGGGTTGCGACTGATCGGACTCGACTCCCCGAACTGGTACAACAGCCCCGGCTGGGCCATGGTCATGGTCTGCTTCGTCTACATCTGGAAGCAGCTCGGCTACACCTGCCTGCTCTTCATCGCCGGCCTGCAGTCGATACCGCCGGAGCTGTTCGAAGCTGCAGCCATCGATGGCGCGGGTTGGTGGGCACGTCTTCGCCGGATCGCGCTGCCATCGCTGCGCTCGACCACGTCGTTCGTTCTTGCCACCTCGTTCATCGCGTCGATGCAGGCCTTCGACGTCATCTACGTCATGACCCAGGGCGGTCCGCTCGACGGCACGCGCACGATGTCCTTCCAGATCTTCGATGAAGCGTTCGTTCGCTTCCGCGTCGGTCGCGCCTCGGCGATCGCCGCTGTGCTCTTCGTGGTCCTGCTCGTCGTCACCTTGGTGCAGGTCCGGATACTCGACCGGAAGGATGCGTGATGACGATCACGACGGAACCGCCGGGCGCAGTGCGGCTCGACGCCTCGACCATGCGATCCCGCTCCGAGCTCTCGGCCACGCCGGCAGGGAGCGACGCACCAAAGGTCTCGAAGAAGGTGCGCCAAGGTCCCGCCGGACTCTTCGCCATCATCGGAGCGCTCATCCTCACCGTCGTTCCGGTCGTCTGGATGGTTCTTGCGTCGCTGAAGAGCCGGAACGATCTGTATTCGCGGCCCTTGCGCATCCTTCCTTCGAAGCTCGTGTGGAACAACTATCAACGTGCCTTCAATGAGGTGCCGTTCGTCCGGTTCTTCATCAACAGCTTCGCGACGACGGCAGCGACAACAGCAATCAAGGTCGTTCTCGGCGTGACGACGGCCTACGCGTTGGTGTTCCTGCGATTTCCTGCCCGGCGCCTGGTCTTCTGGTTCGTCGTCGCCTCGCTGATGGTTCCCTTCGAAGTGGTCCTGATTCCGAACTACGTCACCACGGCTCGGCTCGGCTGGCTCGACTCATGGATCGGGATCGTCATCCCAACGGCTGGAGTTGCCTTCGGCGCATTCCTGCTTCATCAGACATTCCGCGCGATACGGACCGAGATCATCGAAGCCGCGGAGATCGATGGCATCACCCGCTGGGGACTGATGACCAAGGTGGTGGTCCCGATGTCGCGCCCGGCAATCGCGGCGTTCGCATTGGTGACCGCAGTGGCCAAGTGGAACGACTACCTCTGGCCGCGACTCGTCACGTCGAAAGCGAGCTCGACCACCCTTCCTGTCGGACTCACCCTGTTACGCGACAGCGAAGGGGTCAACGAGTGGGGCCCCATCATGGCCGGCGCGGTCCTCGTCATCCTCCCCGTAATCCCGATCCTGCTCTTCGCGCAACGCCGCGTCGTCGACGGTCTCACCGGCGGCGTCAAGGGCTGAACCTCACCGATCGTGGAGGTCAGAGACCTCACGTCACGGTCGGAGCATCACCACCACACCCACCACCCGAACAAGGGACACCACATGACTGAACAGCTTCCATCGACTTCGACCGGTGCATCCGACGCTGACCGGTCAGCGCTCTCACGCCGGCGATTCCTCGGACTTGTCGCCGGCGCCGGCGCTGCAGCTCTCGCACTGCCGGACGTGGCTTCGGCCGCCGCGAAGGCGGCCAAGAAGCCGGCGAAGGCCACCACACCCGCGGGTCGCTATGGCAAGGTCAAGCCGGCGACGGAGATCACCTACTGGAGCTCGCACCCGGCGAAGTCCAAGCCGGTAGAGGAAATCCTCATCAAGCGGTTCGAAGATGCCAACCCTGGATACAAGGTGAATCTTCAGACCGCCGGTGCGAACTATGCCGAGATCGCCCAGAAGTTCAACGCATCGATCGCCGCCAAGCAGTTGCCCGACGTCGTCATGCTCTCCGACGTGTGGTGGTTCAAATACGCAATCTCCAAGGCGATCACGCCGCTCAACGAACTGTTCAGCGCGGTGAAGCTCGACACCGCGGACTACCAGTCCGTGCTGATGGACGACTACCTGTACAACAAGCAGCAGTGGGCCATGCCGTTCGCGCGGTCCACGCCGCTGTTCTATTACAACAAGCGTCTGTGGGCCGCGGCTGGCCTGCCGGACCGCGGACCC
>JANPDB010000303.1:0-2164 GCA_031431255.1 Acidimicrobiia bacterium
GAGTCGTAGAGCTGCTCGGCCGCCTGCTTGCCCTTCGCCTGGTCGTCCCACGCTCCGCCGAGCGTCTTGCGCTCGACGGCGATCGCCGGGTCGATCGACTTCGCACCGTTTTCGTAGGCGAACATGAACGACGTGGTGACCGGATCGGTGTCGCCGCCCACCACACCGATCTTCTTGTCTGCGTTGATCCCGGCGATCGAGGTGTCCGTCGTGGCCAGCGCGGCCGCGGCACCGGCGAGGAACGCCGACTCCTCCTCGACGAAGTCCACGCTGGTGACGTTGCCGTCGGCATCGCCGATGTCGAAATCGAGGTTGACGACGGGTGTGTCCGGGTGCGCTTTTGCTGCCGCCTTGAGTGCGTCCTCGAACCCGTAGGCGATGGCGAAGACGACATCGGCATCCTCGAACGCCGCGTCGACGAGGTTCTGGTACTTGGACGCATCGAAGTTGGCCTCGAGGGTACGGGTCTGCGCCCCGGCCGCCTTCAGCGCATCCATGCCCAGCTGACCGGAGTCGTAGAAGCCCTTGTCGCCGAGCGCACCGTTGATGAGGTAGACGACCTTCTTGCCCTTCATCGCCGTCAGATCGACTGCTGTCGGCGCGGCCACGGCGGCGGTATCCGCGGCGACCACTGCAGTGGGGGCCGCCGCCACGGTGGTGTCGGCCGCCTTGTCGCTGCTGCAGGCGCCGAGACCGGAGACGACCAGCAGCGTCGAGACGACCACGAGCTGACCGCGACGGGGCGTGAGCCGGCGGCGGGCACCGGTCGTTGGGGGCGAGAACGTACGCATGGCGGAACCTCCGGGAATGACAACTCAACATGAGTCGTCGACTGACTCAGCTTGAGTCAAGCACAGTCCGAGCCTCTCGACAAGCACCAACGACGCTGGAGTTCACCCGACCGGCGCGACAGGCGGCAGGATGCGTCGACGCTGGGCGTACACGTAGAGAGCGATGATCGTGGCCAGGTAGGGAAGCATCTCGGTGAACTGGGGAGGCACATCAATGCTCTGCGCCTTCAAGCCCACCGACGCGGCGAAGCCGAACAGCAGCGAGAGGGCGGCTATGCCCAGCGGAGAGCCCTGGACGAGGACGATCGCGGCGAGCGAGATCCATCCGCGGCCGTTCGACATGTTCTCGCCGAACAGCTGGAGATAGCCGATCGAGAGGAACGCTCCGGCCAGCCCGCAGAACACCGCGCAGAGCACCAGCGACTGCGCCCGCACCCGTCTCGTCGACACGCCGCTGGCCTCGAGCGACGCAGGGTTCCAACCGGCCGAGCGGAGCCGCAGGCCGAATCTCGTGCGGAACACCAGCACCACCGATCCGGCGATCAGCAACGGGATCATCCACTCGACGACCGTGTGACCGGCGGTGACGGATCGAAGTATCGGCACATCTCCGAGAACGGGAACGCGGACCTTCGGCATCGCCGGGATGGGCTTGTCCGACGTGCCGGAGAACGCGCCCGCCTTCTTGTAAATGCGCCGAAGGAGAAAAGTCGTGGCCCCCACCGTCGCGAGGTTGAGGGCGATTCCCGTGACGAACTCGTCGGTCTTCAGCACGAGAACGAACAACGCGAAGATCGCGGCAAGAACTCCGGCGGCGAACACCGCACCGAGCACGCCGACGAACCAGTTCTGCGAACCGTGCGCAGCCACGACCGCTCCGAACGCGCCGGCGAGCATCATCGCCTCCATGGCGATGTTGAAGATCCCCGCATAGTATGTGTACATACCGCCAAGCGCGGCCAGGAGTATCGGGGCTGCGGCGGACACCGACCCCGAGAGGAGACCCTCGAAGGAACGCAACATTGCGCCGAGGATCACGGGCGAGTCCGGGCCAGCAGTTCTCGCACTTCGTCGGCGGTCGGGATTGACGGCTGGGCGCCGGCCTTCGTACACGCCAGGGCGGCGGCCGCGTTCGCCCGGATGACGGCGGTATCCACGGCCTCCCCGTCAGCGAGTGAGGCGGCGAGGTAGCCGCAGAACGTGTCGCCGGCGGCGGTCGTATCGACCACCTCCACCTGATGTCCACCAGTTGCCACTGCCGGCTGACCGCGGCGGAGAACAACCGCGCCGTCGCCGCCGAGTGTGAGCACAACCGATGACACCGCGCCGAGCGCTTCCCAGCGGGCGTCGTCGAAGGACGCCGACGACGACCC
>JANPDB010000304.1:0-1646 GCA_031431255.1 Acidimicrobiia bacterium
GGGCGGGCGGGCCGGGCATCTCGGCTTCGGTCTCGGGAAGCACTTCTGCCTCGGCTACGAAATGGCCCGCGCCGAGACTGTCATCGGCTCGCAGCTCCTGCTCGAGCACTTCGTGGGTCCAGTCGAGGTCGGCGACCCGCAGCCCTTCCTCATCACCGACGCGACCCGTAGCGTGGCGTCGCTCACCATCGGCCGGGGCGCTTAGCGCCGCTCGCCTGTCACGGCCGTTCGAGTGGCGTCGAACTCGCGCGCCTCCGGCCAGTCAGCTTTGCAACGATGTGACGAAGCGCGCGAGTTCCGCAGCGTCGACATGCCCCATCTCGGCATCGCTCGGGTAGTTGCCGGAAGCGACGTCGGCGCGAAAGGCGGTCAGCGCTCGAAGTCGTTCGGCCTCGATGCGCGCGTAGAGCGACGCGAGGTCGCCGTAGGCCCGGGCATGGCGCGGCTTGCGCTCACTCTCACCACAGAGATCTGAACTGAACACGAAGAGCACATCGGCTGCGGGCCCCGATCCCAGCGAGATCGTGGCCAGGCTGGTTCGGGCGTTGATCTCGGCCATGACTTCGGCGGGGATGAGCTCGCACTCCACGGCGAACGCGCCCGCTTCTTCCAGTCGCTGGAACTGCTTCCACAGTTGGCCTGCCTCGTCCGCTGTCTTGCCGACCATGCGGACGCCGCCGTAGCGCGTCGACTTCTTCGGGACGAAGCCGAGATGCCCCATGACGGGGATGTCCTCGGCGGCGAGCAGTCGCACTGCGTCGAGCCGTCGTGCAGTGATCACCGCGTCGGCCCCGTCGGTCAGCGCCTGCAACGCGGCACCGAGCAGCTCATCGACGGTGACGGCGCCGCCGAAGTCGATTGCTGCGGTGACGAACACACGGCGCGAGCCCTGTCGGACGGCCGGGACCGCGCCGGCCATGCACACGACCATTTCGATCCCGGCCGCTTCCGCCGCTGCGGCCTCCGCCGGCGTGGACGCGGTGACCTGCGCGAGTTGTCGTCCCGAGCCCTTGAGCGCGGTGATCGACGCAACGGTGACCGTTCGGTCGGCCTCTCGCCCGGAGTAGTCGAGTATGCGAGTCATGGACGTTCCTTGTCGGAGAGCAGTGGTTGAGAAAGCCTGGTTGAGAAAGCCTGGGTGAGAAAGCCTGGGTGAGTAACTACCCTGGCCGCGCTGCGGAGCGTAGTCCGAGCGTCTTTGCGCTCTCGAGGGCGGCTCAGCAGACGTTCGTTGTCGCCCACCGTCGCCCCTGTTCCATGGGCTAGACCTTGGCCATGACGGTTCATCTCCGCACCGACGGCCCGGTTCTCGTTGTCACCATCGATCGGCCGGAGGCCCGCAACGCCGTCGATGGTCCGACCGCCTCTGCCCTTGTTTCAGCCTTCCGCGACTTCGACGCGGAACCGTCCCTCAGCGTTGCCGTGCTGACCGGCGCCAACGGAACCTTCTGTGCCGGCGCCGACCTCAAGGCGATCGGGAGCGGTCGAGGGAATCGCATCGAGGCCGACGTCTCCCTCGACGGTCCGATGGGGCCGACCCGCATGCTTCTGTCGAAGCCGGTGATCGCTGCGGTCGAGGGTCATGCCGTTGCCGGCGGACTGGAGCTGGCCGCGTGGTGCGACCTCCGGGTGGCTTCGACCACGGC
>JANPDB010000305.1:0-4689 GCA_031431255.1 Acidimicrobiia bacterium
CGACGATCTGCCCGAAGAGCTGTCCTGACGCGACGATGCCCGGTCGCCGGGACCGGGCATCGTCATGAAGGCGTTGTGCGGCAGAACGCCTCCCAACTCTCTTCGGAGGTGTTTTGCCCCCATATATGGGGGCAACCTCTCTCCCAACGTCAGTCGACGGTGAGCTCGTTGTGGGCCGGGGCTGGCGGAAGGGCGTGGTCGGGGGCGGCGGCGCCACCCCACTGATGCAGGGTGCCGTCGGCGCCCACGACGACCAGTGACCCCGGCTTGGGAAGCTGCATGTCGAGCTTGCCCTGCGATTCGTGGGCACTGATCGCGGCGTCGTGGTAGCGGTCGTAGACGAAGCGGAACTCCGGCGTGTGGTACCAGCTGCCGTCCACCGCAGGACCCTTTGCGCCCGAGAAGATCGCCTCGATGTCTTCGCCCGAGATCGTCTTGTGATCTTCCAACGCGTGGGCGATAGCCAGCACGAACAGTTCGTTCTCCTGCACCAGCGAGAGCGCTTGGGCATAGAGGCTCTGCAGACGGCGCTCGACGCGCTGGTCGAAGTCGCCCTTGGACGACTCGCCGGCGACGAGCTCGGTGAAGCTGGTGAACGAGTCACCCATCGCCGAGCGGCCTTCCATCCATCGGGCGGTCCCGGTGGCGCTCCCGAGGTCCCCGCCGACACCGACGGAGTTGTCGCCCCGGAAGAAATGACGTTCCGCGGCGAGTGAGGCGAGCGACACGATGATGCGGTTCTCGTTCTCTTTCCGCCACGGAAAACCCGGCTCCTCCATCGGCACCGGGCTGACGAAGCCACCGACGTTTCCGCGGGGCTCGATGGTGGCGACGTCGATGATGTAGCGCTTGTAGAGACGCACCATCGCGACCGCGTGTCCGGCCTCGTGGACGGCCACCGCATGGCGCTCGAGGGCCATCGGGTGGACCTCGTCGGGCATTCCGTGGACCTTCAGCGCGCGGGCGGCGAGTACGTCCGGCCAGGTCACCGTGTCGCGACCTTCGCGCAGTGCGACGATCAACGACTCATTGACGATGTCCTTGATCACGGCACCGCTGGCCGCCGACGACATGAGCGCGAGCCGCTTCACCTGCTCGGCCGTCACGACGTGCTTGACCTTGCTGAAGTAGCCCTCGTAGGTCCGGATGCGGCCTTCCATGGTCGGGTAGTCGACCTTGAAGATGCGGTCGAGACGTCCCGGGCGCAGGAGCGCCGGATCGAGAACATCCGGGGCGTTGGTGGCCATGATGGTGAGGATCCTGTACTTCGGCGGCTTCTTCGACGGCATCGTCAAGAACTTGCGGATCCGGCGGGCCAGGAAGCCACGTGGCTTCTCGAGACCGCTCATCTCGGTGAGCAATGACTGCAGCGTGCCCATGCCGCCTCCCATGCCCATGCCACCCATGACGACGCGAACCTTGTCCGGAAGCAGACCGGGTCTGCCCTCCGCCGGTGCGGCCATGGCCGCAGCCTGGTGGTGATTGTGCATTTCGTAGCCGTAGGTGCGGCTGGCGAGGCACTGGTAACCCTCGACGACCTGCGGCGTGGACTGGCGTCCGGAGACGGCAGAGCCACGGTTGCCGAGGACGTCGGCCTCGTCGAAGAACACGATGACCCCACCATGGCGGAGCGCGAGTTTGCGCAGCTTGCGGTAGAGCCCCTTGACCTTCAAGATGCCGACACCCATGAACATGTTTTGGAACGCGCCCGGGTCGACGAACACGTACGGCTTGCCGGTCTCACCGGCGATGGCCTTCGCGATCAGGGTCTTGCCGGTGCCTGGAGGGCCCCACAGCAGGATGCCGCCAGGAACATGGCCGCCCTTGGCTTCGATCTCCTCGGGCTTGTCGAACATCGCGATGTTCTCCTTCACCTTGTCGAGGACCTTGTCCTGGCCCCACACGTCGGCGAAGCGGGTCTCGACCTCCTCGGGAAGGAGGATGTCGGTGCCACCGCGGCTCATGAACCAGAAGATCGCCGCGAACTGACCGACGGAGAACAGCAGCGTCATCATGATCGTGAAAATGAACGGCAGGCGCTGTTCGGAGCCGAACATGATGCTGACGATGCGAGACGGTGCATCGTTGATCGCTTGCAGGAACGACACGTTCCATGTGGCCGACAGAATCCAGAAGATCACGGCCATGACCATGAGGGTCTTGACGATGCGCTGGAGACGGAAACGCAGCCATGGATTGCGGCGCGACCAGTAACGGTCCCAACCGCCGAACACCTTGTACGACCAGAAGTGGTTGTAGCCCGCGGTCTTCTCCGAGACGAGGTAGTGGACTTGGCGAAGCAGTTCGACTCCGGCCAGGGCGATCAGGAACCCGCTATTGCTCCAGACATGTCGCAGCGCTCCGTTCCAGGTGACGTAGGGGACGTCGGCGTGGTACTTCGACACGAGGAAGCCGAACAGCACGACGAACCCAACGATCAGCTTGGCACGATCGAAGAACAGGAGCTTGCGCCGCACCTTCGGTACGACCGATGGGGGAGGGGTGTAGGGGATCACTGTCGGAAACGTGGGAGAGGTCATCGTGGTTCGCTCATTTCTGGACGGTGAAGGAAGAAGAGATCTTGCGGGCGGTGTCGTAGTTCGCCTTGAAGCACTTGGAGCCGCACTTCATGGTGAGGACATAGAGCTTCGTTGTGTCGCGGTTGGTGAAGGCCTGCTGGTCAACCGTGACCCACTGGGACTCGCCGATTCGCTGGTTGAAGCGAACCTTGACGCCACGGATACCGTTCTTGCCCGCTTCCTCGGAGTACGACACCAGTTCAACGTCGGGATTGCCGTCGTTGAACTCCGACACCGGATCGAGGCCGGCGCTGGCGCCGAACGGATAGGTCCGCAGGGTGGTGATGTTCACACCGTTGCGAAAGCTCGGGGTCTGTGACCAGTCGTCACTCAACGTGTAGACCGCCACCATCCCGACCAGCGAGTTGGGTCGATCGGCGTCGAAGTTCTCGATCCGCGGCTTCTTCGCGCTGTCGAAGACCACCACCCAGTTCGCCGGGTTTCGGCCGATTCCGCCGATGCGCTCTGCGCTCTGGTCGAGCTTGTCGACCCGGTAGGGGTTCGCCGTGAACCGCTTGAAGGTCTTGGGGATCTCGACGTAGGTCCGCTCCTGGCTGTTCACCAACCAGTTCGCGTTGTCCGTCTGCTCGGCCGCGCAGGCCGAGAGAACGACACCGCTCAGCGCCACACTGACGATGGCGGCGATGCGCCTCATTCCGACGCGGTCCCGGTGGTGACGAGCTTACGGGCGCACGGCACGCACGAGTACGAGATCACGCCGTCGACGACGCCGAGCGGAATCATGGTCTTCTGCAGCACATCGGTGCCGCACAACGGGCAGGCGACGATCACGCCGACCTGTTCGACGGGGGCGGCCATTACCGGCGGATCCAGAGAGTGCGGGACATCTTTCGAATGTAGACCGCCCCGCGTGACAACTTCATGAGGGTCATTCCTGTTCACGGGCCGGTGATCCCGCGGAAACCTCCCATTCGGTGTGCCGCCTGAAGTGGCACCGGTGACGGTGGTCACAAGTTTCCAGCTCGTGCGACGATGGTCGTATGGAGATGCACTTCGCCACGATCTGGGAATCACTCGCCGACGCGATCGGCGACGCCGACGCCGTCATCCAAGGGCCGCGTCGGCTCAGCTGGACCGCCTACGACGACGAGGCGGCCCGGTTCGCCGGGTTCCTCCGGGCGCACGGGATCGGCGGAGAGACCAGTACCCCGGTGCACGGGCAGGCCAAGCTCGGCATGTACCTCTACAACTCGCCGGAGTACCTGATCGCGCAGTACGGAGCGTTCAAGGAGCGCCTCGTCCCGATCAACGTGAACTATCGCTACCTCGACAACGAGCTCGCTTACCTCATCGACAACGCCGACATGGAAGTGCTCGTGTACCACGCATCCCTTGCCGATCGCGTCGCTCGGGTGAAGGAGAAGGCGCCGCAGGTGAAGCTGTGGATCGAGGTCGACGACGAAGGCGGCCAGGCGCCGCTCCCCGGTTCCCATGCGTGGTCCGACGTGATGACCACCGAGCCGGCGTCGCGGATCACCCGCTCCGAGGACGACCTCTACATGCTCTACACCGGGGGCACCACCGGCATGCCCAAGGGCGTCATGTACCAGATGGGCGGATTCTGCGGCGGGCTCCTGCTGGGCTACCCGATCCTCGCCCAAGTGCCTCCGCCGCCGAACGCCGCGGCGATCGCGCCGTTCGTCAAGGCGTTCCGGGGGAAGATCGGGGGCACGTTACCGAAGGCGACCCCCGCATGCCCCCTGATGCACGGAACCGGAGTGTGGCTCGGCGCGTTCCTTCCCGCGCACCTCGGTGCCGCTTGCGTGCTCCTCGAAAGCCGCAATTTCGACGCCGACGAGTTCTGGCGCGCCGTCAGCGACGAGAACATCACGATGGCCGTCATCGTCGGAGACGCATTCGCCAAACCGATGGTCCGAGCCCTCGACGCCGCCGCGGAACGAGGCAGTCCCTACGACACGTCGGCGCTCAAACTGATCATGTCGGCCGGCGTGATGTGGTCGAGCGAGATGAAGGCCGAACTGCTGGTGCACGGCGACTTCGCTCTGGTCGACGCTCTGGGCTCGTCGGAGGCGTCGATGGGCATGACGATGACCAACCGCCAGATGTCCACGGAAACGGCGAAGTTCAC
>JANPDB010000306.1:0-1598 GCA_031431255.1 Acidimicrobiia bacterium
GGCCGAGAGCGTGAGGTTGCGGACCGTGGTCGTCCGATCAGAACGGGTGATCCCGAGGAAGGAAGCTGCGGCGGCAACACTGAGCGCGATAGCCACGGTGCCGACGATGACGAAGATGAGTCGGCGTCTCATCTAGTGTCCCGAGTCGTAAGCAGCTCGCGGAATTCGCGAGTCGGATTTCGTTGTGGCAAGGACGCAGGAGGCAGCGCCTGCGTCGTCCAACCGCAACGACGAGGACGCCGCCACGGCGGAATCCGGCCGAGAATTCCGCAGCAGACTTGTGGCTCGGGACACTGGGTGGTGGTCGGTGCGGGCGGCCTCGGCCGCGTCAGTTCAATCGGTAGCCGACACCGAAGACGGTCTTCAGCTCGAACCCGTCGCCGAGCTTCTTGCGGAGCTGGCGGACGTGGACGTCGACCGTGCGCTCATCGCCGAACCAGCCCGGGCCCCACACGCCGTCGAGGAGTTGCTGGCGGGAGAGGACGAGGCCCTGATTGGAGGCGAAGAAGGCGAGGAGGTCGAACTCTCGGGTAGCGAGCGACACGGACGACGTGCCCACTCGGACCTCGCGGCGGGCGATGTCGACCTCGATGTCACCAACGGTGATGCTCTCGGGGCGTTCCTCTTTGGTCGGGGTGGCGTCGAGGCGGCGGAGGATGGCCTTCACGCGGGCGACGAGCTCACGCGGCGAGAACGGCTTGGTGATGTAATCGTCGGCGCCGAGTTCGAGGCCGAGGATGCGGTCGACCTCGCTGTCGCGGGCGGTCAGGAACAGGACAGGAACGGTGCTCTTGGCCCGCAGGCGCATGCACACGTCGAGTCCGTCCAGATCGCCGGGGAGGCCGACGTCGAGGATCACCGCGCGGGGACGCTCCCGGTCGATGGCGGCGAGCCCGGCCTCCCCCGTGGTGGCCTGGATGACCCGGTACCCCGCCTGGCGGAGCGACATGTCAAGCAGATCGGCGATGTGGGCGTCGTCTTCGACGACGACGATGGTCCCGTGGTCGTTCGTTGCCATGGCGAACATGCTGGCACGTCCCCGCCAGCGGGCGGGGTACCTCGACGCCGTGAGCGCGCCCGGGGCTGTCGCGCGCAACGAGCGCTGCCGTGGAGCGTGGTCAACGTGGGCCATCTGGCTCGCTGGGGCCGGCTCACTTCCGTTTTGCCCGGTTCCCTGGCCCGAGCGAGTGTCCCGGCCCACGACCTGTCTGTCGGGCGGTACCGTCGTTGGCGTGAGCGCAGTGGCCGGCACCTACCTCGAACGGATCGTGAACGCCCACCGGGACCGTGTCGCGGCTGACGAACGAGATCTTGCCTCCGTTCGGGACGCCGCGCTCGCCGTGGCGACTCCGGCCAGGGGTTTCGCTGCAGCACTGCGTGCCCCGGGGTTGAGCGTGATCGCCGAGATCAAACGCCGTTCGCCGTCGAAGGGGCCGCTCGCGCCTGACCTTGATGCAGCCGTGCTGGCGTTGGCGTACCGGGACGGCGGTGCGGCGTGCCTGTCGGTGCTCACCGACGTCGACCACTTCGGCGGCTCCGTCGAGGACCTCCAGGTCGCCCGAGCGGCGTCGGGCCTCCCGGTGATCCGCAAGGACTTC
>JANPDB010000307.1:0-6934 GCA_031431255.1 Acidimicrobiia bacterium
TCGATCTTGGAGAAGTCGAGGATGTCGTTGATGATGCCGAGCAGCGACTCGCCAGAGGAGCGAATGATCTCGGCGAACTCGCGCTGACGGGGTGCGAGGTCGGTGTCCATGAGCAGCCCGCTCATGCCGATGACGGCATTCATAGGTGTACGTATCTCATGGCTCATCGTCGCAAGGAACGACCCCTTTGCCGCATTGGCGTCGTCGGCAATGCGGGTCTGCTCTTCGAGGGCCTTGAACAGGTTCGCATTGCTGATGGCGATGGCGGCCTGCTCGGCGAAGGCTTGGAGGATGCGGCCATGGCGCGGGTCGAACGGCCGAACCTCGGTGCGAGCCGCGGAAAGCAGTCCGTAGGGCGTCTCATCGATGATCAGGGGCACGAACACTGCGCTGTGTGCGAGAAACGAGTCGAAGCCGGAGACGCCGAGTTCATTCATGTCGTCCATGAAAACGGGCTCTGCCCCGGGCGTGACAGCCGGCCCGAGTTGGTGTCCGATCATTTGGTTCACCCGCTGCCGGACCAACTCGCGGGTTTCGGTCCCTGCCCCCTCCGGGACGCTGGCCGCGGCCAGCAGCAACCGGCCATCGTCGTTCCGAAGGATCCCGCCGATGTCCGCGTCACACAATCGTGACGCCTGGACGCAGATGCCGTTGAACACCGTGTCGAGATCACCGGGGTTGGCACTGATGAGGCCGAGGATCTCGCTGGTCGCCGTTTGCAGTTCGAGCGACTCGGCGAGGTCGGCGTTGCGCGCCTCGATCTCTCGTAGAAGGCGGGCGTTCTCCACCGCGATGGCGGCCTGGTCGACGAAGTTCTTGAGCAGCGAGACTTCTGCGTCGGTGTAGCCGCCGGGTTCGGCCCGTGAGAACGTCGCCACGCCGATCACCACGCTGTCCCGGATCATGGGGATGTTGAGGTTGCTGCGTCGGCCTCTGGAGCGCAGGACGGTGTCGGGATACCGGTCCGGGATGGTGTCGAAGTCGCGGATATGGGTGATCTGACCGGTGAAGGCCGCTTCGCCCAGGGGGGTCAGGCCCATGGCGATCTCGACGATGGGCGCCGGAGGTCCGGCCTGCGGATCCGGTTGGGCAGCAGCGGAGCCGACAACCATCCGATCTCCGTCGCGGACGTAGACGAGGGCGCCGGTCCCACCGCACAGCCGACTTGCGTGATTGGCAAGCGCATTGAACACCGGTGTCGGATCGAACCGGGCGGTGCTCACCGCGTCGAGCACCTCGGTCATGGCCGTCTGACGCTCCAGCGCAGCGTCGAGATCGTTGAAGAGTTTGGCGTTGCTGATGGCGATCGTCGCCTGGTCGGCGAAGGATTTGAGGATGCGACCGTCTTGCTCGTCGAACGGCTCGCCGGACCGGAACACCTCGATCATGCCGAGGACCTCACCCTCTTGCATCAGCCGGGCCACGGCCCGACGGGTGATACCACGGGTCGCGATGATCGTTGGCCACGACGGTATCGCCGATGCCGTCGATGATGAGGGCCGGTAGTTGTTGTTGAGGTTGAACGCCGCTGGCGCGACACGCGCCAAGATGTCGCCGATCGGGACTTCCCCCCCGACGTAGTCCTCGTCGGCCGATGACGCCTCCATGCGCAACACGTCGTCTCTCCGGAGCCACACATCTCCGATTTGGGCCCCGACTAGGTGGCTCGCCTGCGCGAGGATCCCGTCGAGCACGGCCTTCAGGTCGCCGGGGTTGGCACTGATGAGGGCGAGGATCTCGCTGGTGGCCGTCTGTACTTCGAGTGACTCGGCCAACTCGTTGTTGCGCGCCTCGATCTCTCGCAGAAGGCGCGCGTTGTCGACGGCGATAGCCGCCTGATCGACGAACGTCTGCAGGGTCTCGATCTGCGCTTCGGTCTGCGGACCGAGCTTCAAGAACCCGACCGACCCCACGGCAACGCCGTGACGCATCATCGGAATCGTGAGCTGGCTCCGCCCCGGGCGGCGGCCGACGAGCGTGTCGGCATAGCGGTCCGGCGGAACGTCCCCCCAGTCTTTGATGTGGATGAGCTTCCCGGTTCGAACTGCTTCAGCCGTTGCCGTTGCCCCGTCGATGGGCATGCGTTTCCCGAGGAAGTCAGCCAGCGCTTCTTCGACATCAGCACCCTCAGAGGTGGTGCCCGCGAGGACCGCAGCGACCCGGAGCTCGTCGCACTCTGTCGTCGCGACCACCACGCTCCCACCGTCGTTCACCCGTTGCGCGTGTCGAGCGAGCGTCGCGAACACGGGTTCAAGGTCGAGCCTGGCTTTGCTGACCGCGTCGAGCACTTCGGTCATTGCCGTCTGCCGGGCGAGTGCTTCGTCGAGGTCGTTGAACAGCTTGGCGTTGCTGATGGCGATCGCTGCCTGATCGGCGAAGGCCTGGAGTACGGCTGCCTGCTGCGCATCGAACGGCCGAACCTCGTGGCGAATGAGGTTGAGGTTACCGATCCACTCGGCGTCGTTGAACAACGGAACGCTGATGAACGACCTGATGTCGAACTCAGCGAAGCTGGCGTAGGTCGCAACTTCAGCGAGGTCGTCTACCAAGACTGGCTCGTGCCGGTCCCGGGCTTCCCGGGTCGTCGACATCGCCCGGAACTCCCGGCCGAGCGCGCCGCTGGCTCGTTCGCCGAAGGTTGCCGCGGCCCGCACGCCGTCGTCGCCGAGAGGGTCGCCTCGTTCGTCCGTACGTCCCACGGCCTGAGAACTCGCGATCGGCAGCATCGCGGTACCGGCGTCGGCGTCGCACAGCTCGGCCGCCTTCGCGAGGATTCCTTCGAGGACGACTTGCAGATCGCCAGGATTGGCGCTGATGAGGCGCAACACATCGCTAGTCGCGGTTTGCAGTTCGAGTGACTCGGCCAACTCGGCGTTGCGCTCCTCGATCTCGCGGAGCAGCCGGGCGTTCTCGACGGCAATGGCGGCTTGGTTGGCGAAGGTCTTGAGGAGTGCGATCTCGGCGTCCGTGAACCCGCCGGTGAAGTCGCGGAGGAGTTTGAGCGTTCCGATGACGCGGCCATCTCGGAGCATGGGCACGTCCACCGAACTCTTGAGCGCACCGGTCGCTCGGCTTCGGGCCGACGGGTAGATGTCGAGGGGGAGCTCATCCCAATTCCGTACGTGCACGACCGCACCGCGAAGTACGCAATCGCCCGTCGGCGAGTCGGCGTCGATTGGCACCCGGCGACGCGTTGCGAAGAGCGAAGCCTTCGTCGCTTCCTGTTCCGACGCATCGAGTGTGCTGGCGCTCACGACCACGGCTTCGTCGCCCTCGACCAGCTGGATCACGGAGAACCATGCACGGCTCAACGCAGCAGCGTGGTACGCAACGCGGTCGAACACCGGCTGGGGGTCGTAGCGGGCCGTGCTGACAGCATCGAGCACGTCGGTCATGGCGGTCTGCCGGGCGAGCGCTTCGTCGAGGTCGTTGAACAACTTGGCGTTGCTGATGGCGATGGCGGCCTGGTCGGCAAAGGCCTGCAGGATGACGAAGCGGTCGTCGTCGAAGGGCTCAGCCGTCGTGCGGTAGACGTTGATGTTGCCGAAGTACTCCTGATCGTTGAGGAGCGGGATGGACATCCGCGACCGGATGTTGTTCGCCGTGAATACACGTCCGAGCTCATGGAAGCCGGAGTATTTGGGATTGCCGGCTCGGTCAGGGTCCAGTTTGGCGACGGCCTGCAGATTCTCGAGGACGTCGTCGGTCTTGGTTGGGCCTGAACCGCGAACAAGTCCGGCCGGTAGAGTAACGCCGAGCAACTCCCTCGCAGCTGCGCCGAACGTGAATTCAATGGTGTTCGTCTCGCCGTGATTTTGCCCGATCGCTCCACAGTCAGCACCGCATAGAGCGACCGCTCGTTGGAGTATGCCGTCGAAGACCGCCCGCAGATCGCCGGGGTTGGCACTGATAAGCGCGAGTACTTCACTCGTCGCCGTCTGCAGCTCGAGTGATTCGGCCAGATCGGTATTGCGGTCCTCCAGCGCATTGAACAGTCGGGCGTTGTCGAGGGCGATGACGGCCTGATCGGCGAGGCCTTCGAGGAGACGGATCTCCTCGGGCGAGAACGCGACCGGCACGTCACGCCGGGCGATGATGAACCCGACGTTGCCGGTGCTGCCGCGGAGGGGAACGAACAGGATCGCTCCTTCGATGACGCCGTCGGCTTCGGCGATGGCGGCGGGAATTGGATTCTCCGTGGACCACGAGACGACGGAGCCAACGAGTTGCTCGGCCCGCCCGGAAGCGAGTACGTCGTCCATGATCCGGTTGAGCCCTGGCGTCCAGCCGCTGCTGTCTCTGGTCCTGAACCCGCGGATCTCATCCCAGGTCGTGACCGCACCATCTCTGCTGCCGAAGGTGACCGCCACGTGAGAGGCCTTCGACAACCGCTTCGCCGTGCGGGCGATCTCGGGCAGTGTCCGCTCCAGCTCGCCCGGCGATGAGCTGATGACCCGCATGATCTCGGCGCTGGCCGTCTGCTGCTCCAGCGCCGCATCGAGGTCGTTGAACAGCTTCGCATTGGCGATGGCGATGGCGGCCTGGTCGGCGAAGATCTGGAGCACGCGGGCGTTGTCGTCGTTGAACGGTCGCACCTCGAAGCGGCCAACTTCGATGAAGCCGAACACCGTTTCGTCGTGGCGGAGCTGCACCATCACGGTGCTGCGGACGCCGCTCGCCTCATTGAGCTCCGCGGTCCCGGTGGGCAGGCGGTCCGCCGGGATCGCCTGCCAGTCCTCGATGAAGATCGGTGCCGCCCGGTCCGCCACCCGGTCCGACGTCATCCCTCCGTACGACGTCCCGATGATGTCGTTCGGGTAGCCGTGCGTGGCGATGATCACCAACGCGGTGCCCTGGATCTGGCTGATCGTCGAGTTCTCGGCGTCGCACAGGGCCACGGCCCGTTCCATGACGCCGGCCAACACGGTCGGAAGGTCGCCGGGGTGTTCGCTGATGAGGCGCAGCACCTCGCTCGTCGCCGTCTGCAACGCGAGCGCGTCCGCCACCTCTCGGCGCTGTTGGGCCGCGGTGACCGCGTTGCCGGCCTGCACCGCGAAGGACTGGAGGAGCTCCACCTCGTCGTCGGTGAACGGCTCGACCTCGCGTCGGGCGACCAAGATTCCGAGGGGAGCGGCGGAGGCGGGAAGCGGTACGTAGACGGACGACTTGATGTTGATGAGGACAGCTGCATCCCGTGATTGTGCGTACTCGTCGCCGAGCGTCGATTGATCATCGAATCGGAGCACGTTTCGATCGCGCAGGACCTCGCTGAGCGCCGAGACGTCGCTGTGGTCACGGAACCGTTTCAACCGACGCCCGTCCCCGGTCAGGTTGAAGCCGTAGGTGGCGACCCGCTGGCCTTCCCCCACGAAAACGGACGCGAAAGCCCCACCTGCGAGCGCGGCCGAGTGGAACGCGATCTCGAACAACATGGCTTCGAGGTCGTCGCCAGCCTCGGCGACGGCGCGCAACACGCCGGCGAGCGCGGCCTCACGGCGTTCGGCCCGGGCGAGGCGCGCCGCCAGGTCGGTTGGCTCGTCGGCTGGTTGGCTGTCTGCTGCCGTCACGCGACTCCTCGTGGCTGTGTTCCCTGCCGTTCAGCAAACCACGGTTGGGCGGGTGCCACCGTGATCGAGATCACACAACTCGGTCGGAGTTTGGGGTTTCCGTGGCTCTGGGAGCAACGCAAACCCCGAACTACCGAAGTCGGACTTGATCGCTAGAGGTGGGACTCGAAGTCCATCCGTTCGTGAAGGATTCGTTCGACATGAACCGTGGTCTTGGCCTCTCGGTAGAACACGACATGTGAGCCGACGACGAGTCGAAAGTAGCCGGGGAGCTCGTCGCCGCAGCGTTGCCGCAGCGACGGAGTTTCGGCCACGCGGTCGATCGCCGTCTTGATCCCCGCGAGGTACGTCTTTGCTTGTGTCTGGCCCCACGTTGCCACCGTGTAGTCCCGTATCGCAATGAGGTCGCGGGTGGCTCGTCGGCTTTGCCTCCAGACGGTACGGCTCAATGCGGATCGTCAATTGCGCCAATGAACGCGTCGAAATCAAAGTCGTGATCGACGCCACTCGATGCTCCGTCGGCCAGAGCGCGGCGAAGATCGGCCAACTTCGCCTCGTGCTGTTCGAGAAGCCGCAGTCCCGCGCGCACGACCTCGCTTGTTGACGCGTAGCGCCCTTCATCGACCTGGCGCTCGGCAAAGTCAACGAAGTGGTCCGTGAGGACTACCGACGTGTTCTTTTTCGCTGCCATGTGTTCCTCCTTACCTCACAGTACCAAGGCTTGGTACACCCTGAAAGCCCGAGTGTTCGGGTGCCGGTTGCTCTGGAGCTGCGCAGAACGCGAACTCTCGGCCGCCCGCCAGCATTGGGCATAGCGCAAGACCCGCTCGGTAGGGTGATCGGGCCCCAGCACGGGTACGAATCGTGCGCCCCGAGGAGGAGCCGCTGTGAGCACCGGATTGAGCGAGAGTTGGGCCACGCTGTGGGAGGCGCTGGCGGACCAGCAGCCCGACCACACCGCGGTCGTCGTCGGGCAGCGGGCAATGACGTGGCGTGAGCTCGACGACTCCGGTGCCCGAGTGGCGGCGTTCTTCGCGGCGAACGGTGTCGGGCACGGCACCAAGGTGGCGCAGTTGCTCTACAACTGTCCCGAATACCTCATCACCGTCTACGCCGCCTTCAAGCAGCGGGCCACCCCGGTAAACGTGAACTACCGGTACCTCGCCGACGAGATCGTCTACGTGCTCGACAACGCCGACGCCGAGGTGCTCGTCTTCCACGGGGCAATGGCCGACCGCGTCGCTGCGGCCCGGGCACGTCTGCCGAAACTGAGATTGCTGCTCCAGGTCGACGACGGTGCGCCACTCCTCGAAGGCGCCACCTTCTTCCGCGACGTGCTCGCCCAGTTCGAGCCGGCGCCGAGGATC